>DASRHH010000199.1:0-17492 GCA_035650635.1 Dehalococcoidia bacterium
GGCGGAGGTGTCTACGCGGCGGATCGCTCTCCTGGTCGAATACGACGGCCGCCGTTACGCCGGCTCCCAGTACCAGAAGAACGGATACACGATCCAGGAGGCCCTGGAAGGGGCCATCAGCAACTTAACAGGCGAATCGAACCGGGTGGCCCTGGCGGGCCGTACCGATGCCGGTGTGCACGCACGCGGCCAGGTGGCGTCTTTCCCCACGGAGAGCGCACACCCAGAGGACGTCATCGTGCGGGCGCTCAACTTCCACCTGCCGGAGGACATCGTGGTGCGGGACGCTGTCGAGGTGCCGCTGACCTTCGACGTGCGACGCCAGGCGCGTTCCCGCTGGTACCGCTACACTATCGTTACGGGACAGCAGCGGCCGGCGCTGCAGCGCCAGTACGTCTGGCACGTCAGCCGGCCGCTGGACCTGCAGCGCATGTGCGCAGCGGTGGCTAGCCTCACAGGCGAGCACGACTTCGCGGCGTTTAGCGGCCCCTCTTCCGAGGACCGCACGACGGTGCGACGGGTATCCAGGGCGCAATGGAGCCGCGAAGGGCGGTTCCTGCACCTCGATATGGAGGCCAACGCCTTCCTCAATCAGCAGGTGCGCCGCACCGTCGGCGCGCTGGTGCAGGTCGGCGAGGGCAAGCTGAGCCTCGAGGGGTTTCGGTCGCTGGTGGAGGAGGCCCGGCCGGGCGCAGCGGATTACGCCGCGCCGCCGCAGGGCCTCTGCCTGATGCGGGTTCGCTACGAGAGAGAGCTTTTTGCAGATGAAGAATACGAAGACATATAGCCTGAAGGGCAACGACATCGCCAACGAGTGGCGGGTGTTGGATGCCCAGGAAAAGTCGCTGGGGCGGTTGGCCTCGGAGGCTGCCGTCTTGCTCATGGGCAAGCACAAGCCCACCTACTCGCCGCACCTGCCAATGGGCGACTTCGTGGTCATTGTCAACGCGTCCCGCGTGAAGATCACCGGCAACAAGCTGCTCGGCAAGGTCTACTATCGCCACACCGGCTACATGGGCGGCCTCAAGGAGACGACACTGAAGCGAATGATGGAAACGCGCCCGGAGCGCGTAATTGAGCTGGCGGTGAAGCGCATGCTGCCCCAGAATAAGCTGGGCGATGCGCTTTTCCGGCGGCTCAAGGTCTACGCCGGACCGGAGCATCCGCACCAGGCGCAGGTCAAGGCGCGCGAGGCTGCAACCGAGCCGGCTGAGGCGGCCGCGAAGGCAGAGTAAGAAAGCAGGGCAAGATGGTCCAGGAAGAGTCGACGACACCCCCGGCAGCGCCCAAGCGCGCGGGCCACTATTTTTACGGCACCGGGCGCCGTAAGACGGCGGTCGCGCGGGTGCGGCTATATCCCGGAGACGGCAGCATCACCATCAACGACCGGCCTTTCATGGAGGCGCTGCCCTGGCTGCCGCAGCAGCTGACCGTCCGCAAGCCGCTGCAGCTTGTCGACCTCGACGACAAGTTCGACGTCACCGTTAAGGTGCAGGGCGGCGGCGTTGTCGGCTGGGCCGACGCGATCTCGCTCGGCATCTCGCGTGCACTCGTCGAATATCAGCCTGACCTCAAGGTTACTCTGCGCCGGGGCGGCTTCATGACGCGCGACCCGCGGATCAAGGAGCGCAAAAAGTACGGCCTGAAGCGGGCTCGCAAGGCGCCGCAGTACACCAAGCGCTAGTGCTGCGCTGGGCGCTGGCCCTTCTGGGCCTCTCGGCGGTCCTCCTGGCCGCTGCTTGCAGCAGCACCAGCGAGGCGCCTTCTAACAGCGGCAACACCGCTGACGACATCCCCTGCGAGGCCGGCGAGCGCCTGACTTACCATGTGCACGTCCACCTGGCGATCTTCCTGGAGGGGCAGCCGGTTACGGTGCCGGCCGGCACGGGCATCCGCAGCAACTGCATCTTTTGGCTGCACACGCACGACACCACGGGCATCATCCATGTCGAGGCGCCGTCCCAGCGCAGCTTCAGCCTGGGGCAGCTCTTCGCTATCTGGGGCCAGCCGCTAAGTTCAACGCAGTTGCTGAGCAAGACGGTGGACTCTCAGCACCAGATCAAGGCCTACGTCAACGGCCAGGAGTTCACTGGCGATCCCTCAACCATCCCGCTGACCGCGCACGCGGTGATCGTCCTGGAATACGGCCCGCCGTTCCCGGCGCCGCAGCCGTTTACTTTCCCGGCCGGTCTTTAGATTCCGGCCAGGCGCCGGCAATCCTGCAGGACCTGCGGCACCAGCTCGCGGTCGCTCAGCTCCGTGTAGATGCGCACCAGCGGCTCTGTGCCGGAGAAGCGAATGAGTACCCAGCCTTCGTCCAGCAGGTAGCGGAAGCCGTCGGTGGTGTCGGTCGCGAGCACTTTGCGCCCGGCGATCTCAGACGGTTGCAGGGCCGCGACACGCTCTCGCACGGCCAGAGCCTGCTCCGGCGCCAGCTCGATGTCGATGCGGTCGTAGTAATGCGGCCCGACCTTCGCGAAGAGTTCCGCCAGCAGCGCCGATGGCTTCTTGCCGCGGCTGGCCATGAGGTCTAAGAAGTAGAGTGCTGAGAGGACGCCGTCCCGTTCCGGCAGGTGGCCGCGAAAGGCATAGCCGCCGCTCTCCTCGCCGGCGATCAGGGCATCGGTCTCCGTCATCTTCGGCCCCAGGTACTTGAAGCCTACTCCGGTCTCGTAGACCGGTACGCCATAGAGCTCGCCCAGCCGCTTCACCATCTGCGTCGTCGTCACGGACTTGACGATGGGCCCGCGCAGGCCGCGCACCTCCAGCATGTAGTAGGTGAGCAGCGCGAACGCCTCTAGCTGGTTGATGAAGTTGCCGTTTTCGTCCATCAGGCCCAGGCGGTCGCCGTCGCCGTCCGTCGCCAGGCCGACGTCCGCCGTTTCCAGGCGGATCGCCTCGGCCAGCGGCTGCAGGTTGCGCGCGATCGGCTCAGGGTTGTGCATGCCCGGGAAGTAGGGATTGCGCTCGGAGCGCAGCTCCAGCACCCGCGTCTTGCCACCGGAGAGCAGCCCGGCGATGTAGCCGGACGCGGCGCCGTGCATGGAGTCGACGACGACGCGCAGTCCGGCCGCGCGCAGCCGGTCGAGGTCGATCAGGCGAGCGATCTGTGAGCGGTAGGCAGCTGCGGGATCGAATAGCTGCACCAGGCCGCTCGCTTGCGCCTCAGCGAATGGCAGGCGCGGCACGGCTGCACCCTCTGCGATGCCCGGGATGTAGCCCTCGATCTGTGCCAGCACCTCCGGCGGTGCGCTGCCGGCGTATTCAGGGCGGAACTTGAAGCCGTTCCACTGCCGCGGGTTGTGGCTGGCGGTGATGACGGCCGATCCGCCGGCCTTCAAGTCCAGGATGGAGTAGCCGATGACCGGCGTCGGCGCCGGGTGGTCGCAGAGGTAGACGTGGATGCCGTTGCCGGCCGCGATCTCCGCCACGGCCTCGGCGAACTCTTCGGAGCCGAAGCGCGTGTCGAAGCCGATGACGAGGCCGCGCTCCGCCAGGCCGGCGTCCTTCAGGTAAAGGGCGATGGCCTGCGCGCAGATACGGACGTTGGCGAACGTGAAGTCATCGGCGATGAGGCCGCGCCAGCCGTCCGTCCCGAACTTGATTGGGGAGCTCAACCCCGTACGGGCCGCCCCTAGGCCGGCGATGAGCTGGACTGGGGTAGGCCGGCGGCCCGCGCCAGCGCATCCACCTTATCCGTCTGCTCCCAGGGCGCATCGATGTCTGTCCGCCCGAAGTGGCCGTAGCTGGCCGTGGCGCGGTAGATCGGCCGCCTCAGGTTCAGCGCGCGAATGATCGCGTTCGGACTGAGGTCGAAGTTGTCGCGGACAATGCGCTCGATGTTGCCGTGGTCGAACTTGTGCGTCCCGAACGTCTCGATGGAGACGCCGATAGGCTGCGGGTGGCCGATAGCGTACGACAGCTCGACCTCAACGCGGTCCGCCAGTCCGGCAGCGACGAGGTTCTTGGCGACCCAGCGCGCCGCGTAGGAGGCCGAGCGGTCCACTTTGGAGGGGTCTTTGCCGGAGTAAGAGCCGCCGCCGTGCCGCCCAACTGCGCCATAGGTATCGACGATGTTCTTACGGCCAGAGAGGCCGGAGTCCGCCGCCGGGCCGCCCAGGATGAAGGAACCGCTGCTGTTGACGTGGATCTCGGTGGCATCGTCCATCCAATCGCCCAGTACCGGCTTGATGACCTCACGGATGATGTCGGCTCGCAGCTTCTCGGTGCTCAGGTCGGGGTCGTGCTGCGCGGCGATGACGACTGTGGCAACCCGCTTGGGGACGCCGTAGGAGTACTCCACGGTCACTTGCGACTTGCCATCCGGGCGCAGGTAGGGCAGGGTGCCGTCTTTGCGCACCTTGGCCAGGCGCTTGCACAGCTCATGCGAGAGCTGGATGGAGAGCGGCATCAGCTCCGGGGTTTCTTTGCAGGCAAAGCCCAGCATGATCCCCTGGTCGCCAGCGCCCTGGTCTTCGCCTACGGCCTCATTGATCTCGCTCGACTGTTCCTTGATCGAGACGATGACGCCGCAAGACTCGGCATCGAAGCCGTACTCCGGCTTGGTGTAGCCGATGTCGCGGATGACCTGCCGCGCGATACCTGTGAAGTCGACGTAGTGGCTGGTCGTTATCTCGCCCAGGACGGCGACGAGGCCGGTCGTGGCCACGACCTCGCAAGCGACGTGCGCGTAGGGATCATAGGTCAGGATATCGTCCAGGATGGCGTCGGCTATCTGGTCGCAGACCTTGTCCGGGTGGCCCTCCGTCACCGATTCGGATGTCATCAAGAGTCTCGGTGAACTCATGAAGGTCATTGTCATAGCGGTGCTCCTTTCCTAGGTGCCTTCTTGCCAGGAGGAGAGGTATTTCTGCTGCTCCTCTGACAGTTGGTCGATAGTGATGTTCATGCTGGCCAGCTTGAGGCTCGCCACCTGTTGGTCGATCTCGATGGGGACGTTGTAGACGTCCGGCGCCAGGTCACGATGCTGCGCCATGTACTCGGCGCAGAGCGCCTGGTTGGCGAAGCTCATGTCCATGACGCTGGCCGGGTGTCCTTCGGCCGCAGCCAGGTTGACCAGGCGGCCCTCTCCCAGGACGTAGATGCTGCGGCCGTCTCGCAGGCGATACTCCTCCACGTTGGCGCGTACCGTCCGGCGCGACTCGCTCATCTCGGCGAGGGCCGTCAGGTTCAGCTCCACGTTGAAGTGCCCGGAGTTGGCAACGATGGCGCCATCCTTCATCGCCTCAAAGTGGTGACGGTCGATGGCGTTGATGTCGCCGGTAACGGAGATGAAGATGTCGCCGAGGCGGGCGGCTTCGCTCATCGACATAACCTGGTTGCCGTCCATGGCCGCTTCCAGCGCGCGCACCGGCTGTACTTCCGTGACGACGACCTTGGCGCCGAGGCCACGCGCCCGCAGCGCCACGCCGCGGCCGCACCAGCCGTAGCCGGCGACGACGACGGTCTTGCCGGCCCAGAGGACGTTGGTGGCTCTCGTAATGCCGTCGATAGTGGACTGGCCGGTGCCGTAGCGGTTGTCGAAGAGGTGCTTGGTGTCGGCTTCGTTGACGGCGATGATCGGGTATTCCAGCGCGCCGTCCGCCGCCATGCTGCGCAGGCGGATGACGCCGGTCGTCGTTTCCTCCGTGCCGCCGATGATGCCCTGCAGCAGCTCCCGCCGGTCCTTGTGCAGGGTCGCTACCAGGTCGGCGCCGTCGTCCATCGTCAAGTGCGGCTGCGTCGCCAGCGTGGAGTGAATGTGGCGGTAGTAGGTGGCGTCGTCCTCGCCACGGATGGCGTAGACGGGGATGCCGTGCGCCTCAACCAGCGCCGCGGCCGCATCGTCCTGCGTGGAGAGCGGGTTGCTGGCGCAGAGGGTGACCTGGGCGCCGCCGTCCTTGAGGGCCAGCACCAGGTTTGCGGTCTCCGTGGTGACGTGCAGGCAGGCCGCCAGCCGCAGCCCGCGCAAGGGCTGCTCGCGGCGGAAGCGCCCGCGGATCAGTTCGATCACCGGCATCTCGCGGGCGGCCCACTCGATGCGCAGGACGCCTTCGTCGGCCAGCGCCAGGTCTTTGACGTCGTATTCGGCGGGTTTTACCATCTAGCTCCTTTGTCTGATCATCGTTATCGAATAACGACCTCGCGGCCGTGGCCGCGGCGGCGCGCCAGGAAGCGGCGGGCTGTCGCCAGGACGCCGAAGATCTGGCGCCGCACGACGGAGGTCTCGTAGAGGTTGCCTGTCGACTGGTAGCCCAGCCGCTCGTAAACGTAGCGGGCCGGCCGGTTCTCGGTCTCGACGGTCAGGAGGACGTTCGCGCAGTCTCTCAGCAAGTGTTCCGTGACCGCGCCGGTCGCCAGGGTCGCATAGCCGTGACCGCGGTAGCGCGGGTGGGTGAGCACGTTGCCGACGACCGCCAGGTCCTCGCCGGGCGCGACCACGTGCGTTCCCGCGATCGAGACCAGCCGCCCGCTGGCGCTGACGCCGTAGTAGACGCCTTCCTCCAGGTTGGCGGCCGTGTAGTTGGTGGGGCCGCCCTCCACGCTGTAGAGACGGTTGACGGCGGAGACGTCTTTGCCGAGAAGATGCAGGATGCTGACGTCCGGGCCCGCGGGGGCATCGGCGGGCCGGAAGCTCTCTGCCGTCACGGCCATGCGCTGCATCAACGTCTTGCGCATCAGGATGAAGTGCCGCTCCGCCACCTCCTTGTGCGCGACCTGGAAGGTAGCGAAGGAGAATCGCGGGCCGGGGTGCAGGTGCAGGATCGCACTGACGGCCTCGGGGTCGCCGAGGGTGACCAGCGCCGGGCCGAGGCCGCCGCTGGCGTGCAGAACCAGCCCCTGGCCGGCCTCGCTGCTGGCCAGCCACCAGCTGGTCCGCTCGAAGAGACCGGGCTCCAGCTGGCCCAGGGCATAAGCGCTGTAGGGCCAGTCCGCGCGCAGCAGCTGGCGCAGGCGGTCGCGGTCGCTCAGGCGCTGCACCTCGTAGGCGTGGCGCCGGCGACCCACCTGGCTGAGCGCGCCCTCCGCCATCAGGACTGCACCGCCTCCTGCGAGGGCAGGTACTTGCCGATAATGGCGCCAAGCTCGCGCAGCCGCGCCTCCGGCACGCTGCTCAGCGGCGTCACCAGAGCGTCTGCCAGTGCGCTGGGACAGCCGCAAGAGCGCTGCTGCGGCAGCGCTGCCACGGCACGCCGCACCGCGTCCTGCGCGACTTCTACGTTCTTGCGCAGATTGGCCAGGATGAGCGCCGTGTTCACCGATTCCTCGGCCGGGTGCCAGACATCGTAGTCGGTAACGCAGGCCAGGACCGCGTAACAGATTTCGGCCTCGCGGGCCAGCTTCGCCTCGGGCAACGCCGTCATGCCGATGACGTCGGCGCCCCATGAGCGATGGAGCTGCGATTCGGCGCGGGTGGAGAAGGCCGGGCCCTCCATAACCACGTAGGTGCCGGCGCTATGGGTGCGGGCGCCGCTGCCCTGAGCCGCGCCGGCCAGGAGGCCGCGCAGGACGGGGCAGAACGGCTCCGCGAAGGAGACGTGCGCCACAAGACCATCGCCGAAGAAGCTGCTGATGCGGCCGCGCGTGCGGTCGATCAGCTGGTCCGGCGTCGCCATGTCCAGCGGCGCGATCTCCTCTCGCAGCGAGCCGACGGCACTGACGCTGATCAGGAACTCGACCCCCAGCTGCTTGAGGGCGTAGATGTTGGCCCGCGCAGGCAGCTCCGAGGGTAGGATGCTATGGTTACGGCCGTGCCGTGGCAGGAAGGCGACCCGCTGACCCGCCAGCGAGCCGATAATGATCGTGTCGGACGGCGGCCCGTAAGGCGTCTGCAGCGATACCTCCTCGACATTGTTGAGGCCAGGCATCTGGTAGAAGCCGCTGCCGCCGATGACGCCGACGCGAGCCTCAGCCACGGGCGGCCACTCCTGCGCCGCAGACCGCGGCCAGCGAGTCCGCGTAAGGCGCCCGGGCGATTCCGTTCTCCGTGATGAACGCGCTGACGTAGGCAGCCGGCGTGACGTCGAAGGCGGGGTTTTCGGCCTCCGTTCCTTCCGGCGCCGTGGCTTGCCCGCCGAACGACATGACCTCCTGGGCAGCGCGCTCCTCGATCGGGATGAGGTCGCCGCTGGCCAGCGAGAGATCGACGGTGCTCGTGGGGGCGGCGACGTAGAATGGCACGCCGTTCTCGCGCGCCAGGACGGCCAGTGTGTAAGTGCCGATCTTGTTAGCGACGTCCCCGCTGGCGGCGATGCGGTCGGCGCCGACGACTACAGCGTCAACGCCGCCACGGTGCAGCAACTGGCCCGCAGCGCTATCGACGATCAGCCGGCAGGGGATGCCTGCGTTCTGCAGCTCCCAGGCCGTGAGACGTGCGCCCTGCAGCAGTGGGCGAGTCTCGGTGGCGTAGACCTGGCGCAGGCGGCCGGCCTCGCGCGCCGCCAGGATGACGCCGAGCGCGGTGCCGCTGCCGCCTGTGGCCAATGCACCGGTATTGCAATGCGTCAGGATCGTGGCTTTCGCGGGCAAGAGGTCGGCGCCCAGGCGGCCCATCCGCAGGTTGGCCTGCTGCTCCTCCTGGTGGATGGCTTGCGCCTCCGCCAGCAGTGCCCCGGCCGCATCCGGTGTGGCCTCGGTGGCCGCCAGGCAGCGGCGGATCGCCCAGGCGAGGTTGACTGCGGTGGGACGAGCGGCGGCAATCTCGTCGCCGGCGGCACGCAGCGCTTCCGGAGTCGTGGCGATCTGCGCCGCCAGCGCCAGCGCATATGCCCCGGCGATGCCGATGAGCGGAGCGCCGCGCACTTGCAACCGCTGGATGGCGACGATGACGTCGCGGTAATCGCGCGTCTCGAGGTAGGCGATCTTCTGTGGAAGGCGGGTCTGGTCCAGGATGCGCAGGGCGCCGTCCTGCCAGGCTATCGGTTCCGGGGTCTTATTTTCGGACATAAAAAAACTTCTCGTGGTGTGAGAAGTGTTCCAGCCAGCCAAGCTGCTTTCTCATCTCTCCCGCATTTGCGGGTCGGAGTTGGCACCATTCCCCTTGGGGCGGTTGCCGGGCTTCGTCGGGCCGTTCCCTCCACCACTCTGGATGAGCGACTATATTCTGTTGGATTGGATGATAGCGGCTAGCCCGAGCCTGTGTCAACGTCGGCTTTGCCCACCTGCTCGGCCTTAACCTTGTGCAGCAGCCAGCGCCCGTCCTGGCGCTCCAGCTGGAAGGTGGTCTTGAAGTGGCGCGTCACGATGGCGCCGCCCTCTCGCTCCGCGAAAGCAATTGTGCTAGTGATGCGCGCCTCGTTTTGGCTGCGGATGTCCGGCGTGTCGACGCCCTCCAGCGTGACCGCCTCCGTATGACGGAAGGCGCTGATGAAGCCCGGCCACGGCTGGTTCGCGGCGAAGGCGGGAGAGAAGGGGACACGCGCCAGCTCGAAGAAGTTTCGCATAGCGGTCAGTGCGCTCTCCGTGCTGGCACGATCGGCCGCATCCGCACTGGGGCTGAGCGACGAGACAAGATTGGGGGTGACGGTCTCTTTCTCGTCGGAGAGCCAGGCCCAGACCTTTTCCAGGCGTGTTTCCGGGTCCCAACGGGTCGCGATACCAACGCCGGCCGAGACGTTGGCCCAGTACTCCAGCACCGCTGCGACGGGCGTGTCGTCGTAGTCTAGATGCAGCAGCTGCCAGCGTCCATCGGTGGTGCGCTGGTAAACGGTGTACTCAATCCAGGTGATGTCGCCGCGCTGGTTTTGGCGCGCCAGCACCATCTCTGGCCGGCCATCGGGCTCGATATCGGTGGTGAAGGCAGGCACAATGCTCACGGTCGAGTCGCCACTTGTCGTGCCTTGCTGAAAGCTGCCCTGCTGGGACACCTGCGCCAATGGCAGCAGGGTTGTGGCATCGGCGGAGAGCGCGTAGACGTCGACGGAGAACAGGCCGTGCTCTTCGGGGCTGGCGAGGGCTGCGTAGGTGCCGGAGGTCAGGCCCGGGTATGGGGCCGGAACCTGGCCGGAACCGCTGATGGTAAAGAAGGCTGTCTGGCCCGCTGTTCCCTCCGGCCCCACCGGCAGACGCGGCCCCAGCTCCCGCAGCTGCCACGCCTGGCTTGTGCCAAGAGTGTAAGTCTCCCCGCCGCGGAGCGTTATCGGGACGCCGGGGAAAGCCCGTGCCAGGATCCTGGTCAAGGGCATAACGTCGGGGCTATTCGAGTCGCCGTTGGAAGAGCTATCGTCGGAGCAGGCAACCAGCGTGGCACCCAGCGCTGCCGCCAGGCAAAGCGGAAGCAGCAACCGCAGCCCGCCCCTGCCCCAGCGCGATCCGGGGGTCATTGGCGGCAGACGCAGTGGGCCTGCTTGGGGAAAAAAGGGAGGCAGCTCATTTTCGTTCCGGCATAGCTTCGCTTATCGTGGCTGGAGACGCAAGAGCGGTAAATCCCCCGCGATGATAGTTTCGTACTGTTGAAGGACAAGCGTAGCAAGGAGAGCCTGATGCTTAAGATTGCCGTCCCCTTCCTGATGCTGGCCCTGGCGGCGCTGGCTGCCAGCGCCTGCAGCAACAGCAGCAGCGAGAAGACGACTGGAACGCCGGTCAACGTCGCGATCCAGAGCTTCGCCTTCCAGCCGGCCAGCCTTTCGGCGCAACCCGGCGACAAGCTGCAGATCACTGTAAAGAACAACGACACTACAACCCACACGTTCACCATCGAGGCGTTATCTGTGGATCACGAGCTGAAGGCCGGCGAGCAGGCGACGTTTACCATCGATGCCAAGAGCCAGGGCAGCTTCACCTACCACTGCCGCATCCACAGCAGCATGATTGGGACGTTGCAGGTGGGGGCCGGCGGGCCGGTGTCCACGGCGCCGGCGGGCGGTGGCTACGGCTACTAGTTAACCGCCGTAGCGCCAGCGGGTGCCGTCCGGGCTGTCTTCCAGGGTGACGCCCAGCTCCGTCAGGCGGTTGCGTAGCGTGTCCGCTAGCTCGTAGAGCTTCTGCGTCCGCAGGTGCTCCCGTGTCTGGATCAGCAGCTCGATGAACGGCGCCGCCGTCAGGTCACCCTCGCGCTCCTCCAGCGTCAGGCCGAGGACGTCGCCGGCGAGCGAGCGTAGCGTCGTCACCGCCTCGGCGATGTCGCGGCCCTCGTCGCGGCCGCGATTGATCTCGCGCGCCAGGTCGAAGAGCGCCGCGATGGCGCCGGCGGTATTGAAATCGTCTTCCATGCTGTCCAGGAAGCGCTGCCGGTAGGGCAACGGGTCCAGCGCCGGCCGGCCCTCACCGCCGGTCTGGCCGGCAGCGGTGCGCAGGCGCTGTGCGCCGCGCGCGGCGGACTCCAGGATCTCGATGGAGTAGGTCAGCGGGCTGCGGTAGTTGGAGCCCAGGATGAAGATGCGCAGCGCGTCCCGCCCGAAGCGCTCCAACACCTCGTCGATCGGGATGAGGTTGCCGAGGTGCCGCGTCATCTTCTCTTCGTCGTCGCTGAGACGCAGCAGGCCGTTGTGCACCCAGAAACGGACAAACGGCACGACGCCGGTGGCCGATTCCGTCTGCGCGATCTCGTTCTCGTGGTGCGGAAAGATGAGGTCCTGGCCGCCGCCGTGGATATCCACGGTCTCGCCCAAGTAGCGCAGGCTCATGGCGGAGCACTCGATGTGCCAGCCGGGCCGTCCCGGTCCCCAGGGACTATCCCAGGCCGGCTCGCCCGGCTTGGTCGCCTTCCAGAGCGCGAAATCAGCGGGATCTTCCTTGTGCTCGCCCGGCTCGATTCGGGCGCCGGCCATTAGCGAGTCAACGTCGCGGCCGGAGAGCTTGCCGTAGTCGGCCTTGCTGCGCACGCGAAAGTAGATATCGCCGGCGGCCTCGTAGGCATGGCCCTTCTCGATGAGCTTCTCGATCAGCTCGATGATGCCTGGGATCTCGTGGCTGGCGCGCGGGTAGACGTGGGCACGCTGGACGTTGAGGGCGTCCATATCGCGGTAAAACTGCTCCACGTGCTTCTCCGCCAGAGCATCGATCGTGGTGTTCTCTTTCTGAGCGCGAATGATGATGTTGTCTTCGATGTCCGTGAAGTTCTGGACGTGCCGCACCTCGTAGCCGCGGAACTCCAGATAGCGGCGCAGCACGTCGAAGATGATGTAGCTCATGGCGTGGCCGACATGGCAGGGGGCGTAGAGGTTAGGGCCGCAGACGTACATGCGGACGGTGTTGTCGCTCGCCGGGGCGAACTCCTCCACCTTGCGGCTCTGGGTGCTGTATAGCCTCACGAGACCTCCTCATCGCTTGATTCGCGGCCGCCCACCCTGGACTTCACGGAACCTTTGTTACCCGCCGCCTCCAGCGAGGTGAGACGGCCCTCTAGCTCGCGAATGCGTTCCTCCAGCTGGCGGATGACGTCCCACTCCGGGTCCGGCAGCCGCAGGGTCGTGTCGTTGCCGGGGTCGGCATACGCGACGACGTGGCCAGGCACGCCGACGACGGTGGCGTTCTCCGGTACGTTGCTGGCGACGACCGAGCCGGCGCCGATCTTGGCGCCGGCGCCGACGTTAACCGCGCCGATGATCTGGGCGCCGGCGCCGACGACGACGTTATCGCCGAGCGTTGGGTGGCGCTTGGCGCGCTGGGTGCTGGTGCCGCCTAGGGTCACACCCTGATAAAGGTGGCAGTTGTCGCCAATGACCGTCGTTTCGCCTATGACGACGCCCATGCCGTGATCGATGAACAGCCGCTCTCCCAGCGTGGCGCCGGGGTGGATCTCGATGCCGGTGACGCTGCGGCAGACGTGTGACACCAGGCGCGCGAGCAGCCGCAGACGGCGCTGGTAGAGCCAGTGCGCCAGGCGATGGAACTGGCGAGCGTGGAAACCCGGGTAGGTCAGGACAACTTCTAGCCGGCTGGTAGCGGCGGGGTCCCGCTCCAGCGCGGCGTCAATATCGTTCTTGATGCTCCTGAGTGTGCCCATAAGTCATTCCTTCAGCGTATCTGCCAGTTTGTCGCGGTGCCGGCCCCGGCGCAACCACCGGGGCCGTGGGACACGCGCAGGTATCGATGCTGATCCCGCGTTGCCCGGCGAGTCCGAATGACCTTTGAGCAAACATTTCTTTCGACATTCTAACGCTCGGCGAGGAGTGCGACAGCCATCGCCGCGATGCCTTCGCCGCGGCCGATAGCGCCGATGCCCTCATTGGTGGTCGCCTTGAGGTTGACCCGGTGCGGCTCCACGCTGAGGGCCTGGGCGATGGCCAGCACCATGTTCGAGACGTGCGGTGCCAGCTTCGGCCGTTCCGCGATCACCGTCACGTCGATATTCTCCACCTGGTATCCTGTCTCCTGCACCATCTCGAGCGCCCGCCGCAGGAGCACCCGGCTATCGGCGCCGGCGTAGGCCGGATCATCCGGCGGGAAGTGGCGCCCGATATCGCCGAGGCCGGCGGCGCCCAGCATAGCGTCGATGATCGCGTGCAGGACGGCGTCGGCATCGCTATGGCCGCTGAGGCCCGGCTCATCGGGGAAATGGACGCCGCCCAGTACCAGCGGGGGATCCTCCGCGTATCGGTGGATATCATAGCCGATGCCGATTCGCATGTCGAACTAAATATTTCGCGAAGCCGCAAGCGCCAGCAGCGCCTCTGCCAGCGAGAGATCATCTGCGGTGGTGATCTTCAGGTTGAGCGGTGAGCCGGGGAAAACGGCAACCTCGTGGCCCAGCGCCTCCAGCATGGCGGCATCATCCGTGACGTCCGCCTGGACCTTGCGGTGCGCCTCCTCCAGCAGGTCGCGACGGAAGAACTGGGGCGTCTGCACCGCCCAGAGCTGCTCACGGTCCAGCGTCCGCCGCACGATGCCGTCCGCGCCGGCCTCCTTCACGGTGTCGGACAAGCGGACGGCCGGCACGGCCGCGCCAGTGCCCTGCGCCGCCGCCAATCCGGCATCGATCAGGCCGGCGGTTACGAGCGGCCGTGCGCCGTCATGCACGGCAACCCAGTCGCAGGCGGGGAGGGCGGCCAGACCAGCGCGCACTGAGTCCTGGCGCCGGGCGCCGCCGAGGCAGACCGCCGCGACCTTGTCGAAGCCGCCCTCGCTGGCCAACGCCTGCCCTCGTTCCAGGTTCTCGCTCGACATAACAAGAATGATCGCCCCGACAAGGGGTGAGGCCTGGAAGGTCGCCAGGCTATGCGAGAGCAGTGGCCGGCCGCCTAGCGGCAGGAACAGCTTGTCGCCGCCGGCCATGCGGCTGCTGCTGCCGGCAGCCAGCAGTATCGCCCCCAGCGACGCCACGCTGTGGTCCAGCGGTCAGCTGCCCTTGGGCTGGGCGAAGATCATGCGCCCAGCCATCGTCTGTAGCACGCGGGTCACGGTTACGGTGAGCTGCTCGTTGAGGTAGCGGCGGCCGCCCTCCACGACGACCATTGTGCCATCCTCCAGGAACGCGACGCCCTGGCCGGTCTCCTTGCCCTCCTGGATGACGTGCACCGCCATCTCTTCTCCGGGCAAGACCACGGCCTTTACGGCGTTGGCCAACTGATTGATGTTGAGCACGCGGATGTTCTCCAGCTCAGCGACCCGGTTGAGGTTGAAGTCGTTGGTGAGGATTGGGACGTGCAGCTTGCGAGCCAGGCTCAACAGCTTGGCATCGACGTCTCGGCCGTTCTCGAAGTCGTCCTCGGCCACGCGGATGTTGACGTTCTCGCTCTTCTGCAGCTGTGCCAGGATCTCCAGGCCGCGCCGCCCACGGGTGCGTCGGGCGGCGTCCGGCGAGTCGGCGATGTGTCGCAACTCATCCAGCACGAAGCGGGAGATGACCAGCGTGCCGCCGATGAAGCCGCTCTCGGCGATCTCCGCCAACCGGCCATCGATGATGGAGCTGGTATCGACCACGATCTCGTTGGGCGAGTAGGCGCCCTCGCCGAAGCCGGGCACGAAGCGGTTGACGATCTGTGCGAACTCGTGCTCGCGGCTGACCAGCGTCGCCACGCCCAGGATGCCCAGCACGAAGCTGACGACCAACGGCCCCAGGGCGCTGCCGATGCCGGGCAGCGTGATCAGCCAGGGCGTCAGCAGCGCCGACACCAGCAGTCCGGCGATGAGGCCGGTGATGCCCAGGAGGAGGACCAGCGGCCGGATTTGCTGTGTCCACTCCTGGAACTTGGCGACCGGCCGGATCAAGATGAACGGCGCGGCCAGTGCTCCGAATATCGTCAGGCTGACCGGTGGGACGATCCAGTAGAGCAAGCGGGTCAGCCCCGCGTCTGCTTCTGCCAGTGCCTGTCCGGTCCTCAGGCCGACGAATCCGAAGAAAATTGCACCAACAATACGAACTAGTGCGATAAGTCCTCTTGTAAGCATGGGACTCCTCCCAATTGATTAACCGGAGTGCCTGTTTTTCTTTCCTCCTCTCAGCTTTGGTTTCGCAGTGCGCAGTATAGCATTCGCCGTTTGGCGCCGACTAGCCTATCTGCGCAAGCGGTTTCCTGCCGATTAAGGGTAGATGCCGCGAATGCGTGTCGCTTCCAGGACGCGACTCACCGCCAGCTGCATGGCAGCCTGGCGCAGGGGCAGGCGTTCCTTCTCGGCCAGCTGCGCCACCTCGTCGAAGGCGCGATCCATCACCTGTCGCAGACGATCGCGCACCTCGGCCTCTTCCCAGAAGAAGAATTGCAGGTCTTGTACCCACTCGAAGTAGGAGACGATGACTCCGCCCGCGTTGGCCAGGATGTCCGGCACCATGAAGACGCCCTTGTCCTGGAGAATAGCGTCGGCGTCCGGCGAGACGGGCCCGTTGGAGCCCTCGATAATCATGCCGGCGCGAATGCGGCCGGCGTTGGCGCTGGTGATCTGGCCCTCGAGAGCCGCCGGCACGAGTATGTCGACCGGCAGCTCCAACAGCTCGGCGTTGCTGACGTGGTTGCCGCCGCCGGCCTCGATGAGCTTGCCGCCGCCGGCAACGTGCCGCTGCAGCGCCACCAGGTCCAGGCCGTTGGTGTTGTAGACGCCACCGGAGCTATCGCTGACGGCGACGACCTTGGCGCCCGCCTCCGCCTGGAAGAGGCGGGCGGCCGTGCTGCCGACGTTGCCGTAGCCCTGCACCGCCACGCTCAACCCCTCCAGTTGCTGACCGCGATAAGCGGCGGCCTTGCGCGCGGCATAGAGCAGGCCCCGGCCCGTCGCCTCGACACGGCCCACCGTCCCGCCGATGCTCACCGGCTTACCGGTGACAACGCCTGCGACGGTGTGGCCGTGGTGCATGCTCAACGTGTCCATGATCCAGGCCATAATGCGGCCGTCCGTGCCGACATCCGGTGCCGGTATGTCCTCGTTCTGGCCGACGATGATGCTGATCTCAGTAGCGTAGCGGCGGGTCAGCCGCTCCAGCTCCGGCAGACTCAGCGATTTCGGATCAACGACAACGCCGCCTTTGGCGCCGCCGTACGGGATGTTGATTACAGCGCACTTCCAGGTCATCCACATCGCCAGGGCTTTGACCTCTGAGAGGGTGACGCCCGGGTGATAGCGAATCCCGCCCTTGGCCGGGCCGCGCGCCAGGTTGTGCTGCACGCGGTGGCCGGTGAAGATGCGCGTCGAGCCGTCGTCCAGGCGCACAGGGAAGTTAACGGTCAGCTCGCGCTTGGGCGAACAGAGGAGCTCGCGGGTGCCCTCGTCCAGGCCTAAGCGCCTGGCGACGCTATTAACCTGCGAGGTCGCCATCAAGTAGGGGTCTAACTCGGCGGGCGGAGGTGTTTCGATTGCCATAGCTTGCTCCCGGATAACAGAAGAGGGCCCGTTTGCGCGGGCCCTCTTGGGGTTTGCGGTCCCTATTCCTCGCTGTCCTCTTGCAGTGCGGACAGCGGCGGTTCCTCGTCCTCTGGCTCGGGCTCTTCGTCCTCCTCTGCTGCCTCGTCTACCGGGTCCGCCGGCTCCGCGGTGTCTTCGGCCAGGATGTCGTCCGTATCCTCGGCCAGGAGGTCCTCGAGGTCGAGCAGATCCTCGTCCTCCTCGCTGAGGTCGCCGAAACCGGCCTCGATCTTGCGATCGAGAATGCCGAGGCGGCTGCCGCCGTCATCGCCGTCGGTAAAGAAGTCGCCCGTGCCGAGCTCTTTGGGCTGGGGCAGCTCCTCCACCTCGATGGCGGCGCGTGCCGGCACCAGCTTGCCGATGATGACGTTCTCCTTGAGGCCTTGCAGCCTATCGACCGCGCCCGTGATGGCAGCTTCCGTAAGTACGCGCGTGGTCTCCTGGAAGGAGGCTGCGGCCAGGAAGCTCTCCGTGTTGAGGGATGCTTTGGTCACGCCCAGCAGCACCGGCTGCGCGGTAGCTGGCTCGCCGCCCTCCGCCAGTACCTTGGCGTTGATTTCCTCGAACTTGAAGCGATCAACCAGCTCGCCGGGCAGCAGTGCGGTATCGCCCGGGGTGTCGATGCGGACGCGCCGCAACATCTGGCGGATGATCACCTCGATGTGTTTGTCGTTGATGCTCACGCCCTGGGAGCGGTAGACCTTCTGCACCTCTTC
>DASRHH010000200.1:0-2207 GCA_035650635.1 Dehalococcoidia bacterium
CCCGCTGATCGTCAACATGCGCAACAAGCGCGGCAAGCAGATCCTGCTGTCCGACACGGACTATCCGATCAATTACCGGATCCTGAAGGACGCGCCGGGGGGAGGAGGCATGCGCAGCCTGCTATTAGCAAGCTAGTGCGAACGATGTGCTAATCCTCACTCGTAAAGTCAACGAGCGCATCATGATTGGGGACGAAGTGGAGATCACCGTCCTCAAGGTGAGCAAGGACAAGGTCAAGCTGGGCATCAAAGCGCCCGACTCGGTCTCGATCCAGCGCGAAGAGCTCCTGGCCTCGATCACGCAGGAGAACCTGCGCGCCGCCTCCAGCCCGCTGGACGCCCTGCAGCGCCTGCTGCCGGCCCTGCGCCAGCAGCTGGACGAAGCCTCCGCTCACGCGTAGGGCCGCCGCCTCCTATCGCTCGCCGTTCGCCACTTCGGTGGCCGCTTCTGGGGCTCCTGCTCATGCTGGCAGGAGCCTTTGGTTTTGCCTTTGGCGTGGAGTCGACCAACCGCTTCAGGGCGTTGACACTGCCGCTGTTCAGGATCGACCAGGCGGTCTCGCGCTGGCGTTTCGAGCACCGTCCTTACCCCAAAGCCGACCCGGCTCAGATTAACGCCAACCGTTTCGAGGTCACACAATCTGACCCGAACCTGACCGGCCGCGTGCTGGTCGGCCTGCGCGGCCTCAACCCGCAGTACGAGAACCGAGTGGTCGAAGTAGATCGCTCGGGCCAGGTAACGTGGGAGTACCGGATGGGGCGGCTGCTGTCCAACGACATCCGCAAGCTGCCGAACGGCCACGTCTTGATCGGCGCACGGGACGACTTCCGCTTCGGCGATCAGATCGCCGACACGCCCTGGGACCCGGCCCGAGCGAACAGCTGGGTATTCGAGGTCGACGAGGCCGGCAAGCTGGTGCGCCAGACGCCGGCACCGGTGACCCATCACGCGGAGCTGCTCGACGACGGCAACCTACTGGTGGCCGACGCCAACCGCAGCCTGGTGGCCGAGGTGGACCCGCAAGGCAACCTGGCCTGGAGCTGGTATGGCAAGGACCACATCCCGGAGTACAAGCCTCAGACGTTCGTCAACACGCCGCCCGGCTCATTCGGCCGGCAGTTGGTCCACAACATGTACCAGCAGTTCCGCGAGGGCTACTACCCCGGCAGCGACTGGCTGCACGTCAACTCAGCTCAGCGCCTGGCCAATGGGGACACCGTCATGAGCTTCCGCAACCTCGACCTGGTGATCGAGGTGAACCGTGCTGGCGACCCGGTGTGGACCTACGGCTCTCTGGTCTTGAAGCACCAGCACTGCGGCTGGGTGCTGCCCAACGATCACCTGCTGGTAGTCGACAACGGCAACGGCCGCGTCATCGAAGTGGACCGCCAGACGCAGCAGATCGTGTGGGAGCAGGATGGCCTGAAGTTCGCCACCCAGGGCTGCGCTTACCGGATGCCGGACGGCAACACCTTCATCACCGACGCCGACAACATGCGGGCCATTGAGGTTACGCCGAACCACGACATCGTGTGGCAGCTGAAGATCCTCACGCCAGCGACGATGGCTCCTTACCGCATATGGTGGAGCCCGAGCTAGCGGCCTAGGCTGCCGCCGCGGCTGCGGGCTTCTGCTGCAGCTCCTGGTCCATCAGGGCGATCCTGGCCAGCAGGCCGCCCGCGAACCAGAAGTAGGTGTTGAACGGTGGGGTGTACAGCGTCGGCCCGCCGAAGTAGGAGACGGCCAGCGCGATCAGCATCGCCAGCAGCGCGCCGGCGGTGGCTTTGAGCTCGCGGTCCTGGGTGTTGTGGAAGACCGTCCAGCCGCGCTTGAGGAACACGGCGGTGATGAGCAGGATGAGCAGCGTGCCGGGGATGCCGGTCTCACTCAGCTCGCCGGCGAAGAACGTCTCGGAGTTTTCGAAGCCGGATTCGAAGCCTTCCAAGGGCTTATCGCGGATGTCGGCCGCGAACTCGGCCGATGCCGCGCCCGTGCGGCCGAGGCCGGCGCCCAAGGGCAAATAGCGCAGGTCCTCGATGATGACTGGCAGGTTCCGGGCGCGCTGGACCTCATAGGCCTGGAAAGGGTTCTGCAGGATGGCAAACCGCGCCTCGGCCGGGACGTTGCTGGCGCCCAAGAGGCGCCAGCCGATCAGCACCGCCAATGACATGCCGATGAGGACCGGCATGAGCGCGCGCCGGCCGAC
>DASRHH010000201.1:0-4544 GCA_035650635.1 Dehalococcoidia bacterium
TCATCGCCCAGGCCCTGGTCCGCAACCCGACATTGATGATCCTGGACGAACCGCTCGATAGCCTGGACCTGCCTAGCCAGGCGGCGTCAGCGGCTCTGCTCAACCGCATTTCACGGGAACTCGGCGTGACGATCCTCATCGTCGCACACAACGTAAATCCGATCCTTTCCTACCTGGACCACGTCATTTATCTCGCCAGGGGCGGAGTCGCCTCTGGCTCTCCCGAAGAGGTTATCAACGCCGAGACGCTCTCGCGGCTGTTCGAAACTCCGATCGAGGTGTTCCGCACCGCTGACGGTCACCTTGTAGTGGTTGGCCAGCCGGAGCCGCCTCACGGTGACGTGCACGCGCACCTCCTATCTTGATGACCGGCGATCCTCAGCTCACCTGGAACCTGATCAGCGACGTTGAGCAGCTCTTCGACTTCCAGTTCATGGTCAACGCCTACCGGGCCGGCACCATAGTCGCGGTCACGGCGGCCGTGATCGGCTGGTTCATGGTGCTGCGCCGCCAGACGTTCAGCGGGCACACGCTGGCCCTCGCCAGCTTTCCGGGCGCTTCGGCTGCTTTCCTGGTGGGCCTGAACCCGATCTACGGCTTCTTCGCTTTTGCGATGGCCGGTGCTCTCGTGATCTCCGTCTTCGCGAGGCCGGGCCAGCGCACCCACAGTCAGGAGTCTGCCATCGTCGGGACACTGCAAGCCCTGGCGCTGGCTTTCGGATTTCTCTTCGTGTCCCTCAGCCATCGCAATATCACCGGGGTGCAATCGCTGCTCTTTGGCAGCTTCATCGGCATCACGAATGAGCAGGTGATAACGCTCTTCGTCGGCGCGCTTATCGCCCTGGCCATTGTCCTCTCTATTGCTCGGCCGCTGTTTTTTGCGTCCATCGACCCGGATGTGGCCGCAGCTCGGGGTGTGCCGGTTCGTGCTCTGGACGTAGTGTTTCTCTTGATCCTGGGAGTGGCCGCGGCGGAGTCGAGCCAGATCATCGGATCGCTCTTGGTGTTTGCGCTTCTGGTGCTGCCAGCGGCGGCCGCCGAGCTGCTTTCGGTGAAGCCCATCCTCAGCCTGATTATTGCGATCGCACTGGCGCTCCTGGTGACCTGGCTTGGCCTGGCGCTGTCCTACTACACCGATTACCCCATTGGCTTTCACGTTACTTCGCTGGCGTTCGGCGCTTACCTGCTGGCGCACGCCCGGCGCAAGCTCTCGCCATTTTGGGCCGCTGGGGCGCGCCGGTGAGCTTGCCCTGCGCAGCGGTCGACCTCAGCTTCGGGCTGGGCGAGATGCTATCTCACGCCTTCATGCGGCATGCGTTCATCGCCGGAACAGCTATCGCTATCCCGGCTGGCCTGGTGAGCTACTTCACCGTGTTGAGGCGGCAGGTGTTTGCAGGAGATGCCCTGGGGCACGCGGCCTTCACGGGAGCCTTGGCGGCGCTTGCCTTTGCGCTGGACGCGCGCGTGGGACTCTTCGCCGCGATAGTGGCAGCCGCGCTTATGATGGGAGCATTCGGTCCGAAGGCGCGGGCCGACGATGTCGTTATCGGCAGTCTGTTCGCCTGGATTCTCAGCCTCGGTGTGCTCTTCCTCTCGATCTTTACAGCCTCAAAGAGCACGGGCAACAGTGTTGCCGGCGTGCGCACACTCTTTGGCTCGATTTTCGGGCTGGACCAGGAGCACACGGTGGTGGCTGTCACGGTTGGCGTGATGGTGACTGCTGTATTGCTCCTCATCGCACGGCCACTGTTGTTTGCCAGCCTGGACGAGGCAGTAGCCGAGACGCGGCGAGTTCCCGTGCGCTTGCTGGGATACCTCTTTCTCGTGCTCGTCGGGATCAGCGCCGGCGAAGCCACTCAGGCTATTGGCGCTGTTCTCATCCTCGGCCTGATCGCTACGCCGGGTGGAATCGCGCAGCGCTTAACGACACAGCCTTTCCAGGGGATGTACCTCAGCTGCTTGGTGGCCGTCGGCTCAATGTGGAGCGGCCTCACCCTGAGTTATGCGATACCCAGGTGTCCGCCAAGCTTCGCCATAATTGCTGTGGCGGCAGGTGTCTACCTGGCCGTTCTCCTCTTCACTGGCGCCGTCCGTCGTGTATCTGTGTCGGGGGAAGAAGCTGGGGAGAGCGTCTAAATTCGTCCTCTGGGTCATGGAGACCAATTTGGCTCCCCGGGCAGGATTCGAACCTACAACCTAGCGGTTAACAGCCGCCCGCTCTACCGTTGAGCTACCGGGGAGTGTATTGCCCCCGATTGAGCGGCCTGCGGCCGCCCCTCGCCTCCGGGCGAGTACCGGGGAGTGTCCCTGCGCCTGGCTGCGGAGCCAGGATTCGAACCTGAACCAAGGGATTCAAAGTCCCGTGTGCTACCGTTACACCACTCCGCAGCGTATCTTAGCCGGGAGCCATGAGTCAATTTGGCCCCGCATTTATTATAAGTGGACGTTCTGACACCGAACCATTCGCGCAGCTTGACAGGCCGGGCTAAGCTGAAAAGCGACGCGATGCCGTAATATTTCGGAGGAGACCATGGTAACCACACCCAAGCTCGACCTCGATTCCCTGGCGCCGGAAGGCAAAGTCGATAGCCGCGTCTATACCGACCCGGCGATCCTGGAGCTGGAGTTCGAGAAGATCTTCCACAAGACCTGGGTCTACGTGGCCCACGAGTCCGAGTTGCCGGACGGCGGCGACTACAAGCTCACACATATCGGCAAGCACCCCGTGATCGTGGCGCGCAGCTCAGACGATGGGCAAGTGCGGGTGTTCTTCAACCGTTGCCGCCATCGCGGGGCGACCGTCTGCCAGCTGGAGTACGGCAACTCCAACTACTTCCGCTGCGCCTATCATGGTTGGGTCTACAACAACGGTGGCGGCCTTGTCGGCGTGCCGTTCGAAGAGGGTTACGGCGAGGGCTTCGACAAGCAGAAGCTGGGCCTGGTTCAGGTGCCGCGGGTCGATAGCTACCGCGGGCTGATCTTCGCCAGCCTGAGCGCTGATGGCCAGACTCTGGAGGAGCACCTTGGCAACGCCAAGCTCGGCCTGGACTTCATCCTGGCCGACTCAGACCTGGTGGTCAGCAAGGGCTTCAACAAGTTCACCTACGGTGGCAACTGGAAGCTGCAGCTGGAGAACACCGTCGATGGCTACCACGTCGGCGTGCTGCACAAGGGGTTCTTCGAGATCGTCGAGCGGCGTACCGGCTTCAACCGCGCCCCGACCGGCGACCTCGGCCGCCACCGCGACCTGGGCGGCGGCCACTCCACCCACTCCGATGACCCCTACGATCCAGACTTCAAGAAGCCCGAAAGCGGCCTCTTCTTCAACATTGGCGTCTTCCCCAACCTCGACATCCTGGCCCTGGAACGCGACTTCCCTACCCAGCTGCGTATCGTGAGGCCGCTGGCGCCGGACCGCACCGAAGTCTTCCTGTTTCCACTGCTCAAGAAAGGCGCCGCTCGCGAGGTCAACTTCGACCGGCTGCGCCGCTTCGAGGAATTCTACGGGCCCGCCGGCTTTGCCTCCCCGGACGACTGGGAGATCTTCGGCCGCGTTCAGCGCGGCGTGCAGGCCAACGGCATCGAAGGTAGCCAGTGGTCGCTGCATCTGCGCGGCCTGCACACGGAGCAGTTGGACGAGCGTGGCATCCGCACCAACCGCAACGACTTCGGCGAGGCCTCGCAGAGGGCGTTCTTCCGGCACTGGAAGAAGCTCCTCTCGGAGTAGCGTCTCACCTGTCCGGCAGACTAAAGCACAGCGTCCATCGCGCTCATGCTGAGGTGTCGAAGCATTGGCGGCGGTTCTTGCGCACAGCTAGCTTTTTCCGACGTGTGTTGTATTATGTGCGAAAGCCCAAGATATTCGGCAGAAAGGGGAAAACCTAATGCTCACCAAGGACGATATTCGAGGCCTCTCCGTCATGGTCCCGACGCCCTGCAAGGACGACGGTGACGACTGGCGCGCTACCAGCTCCGTCAACCTGGAAGAGGCCGCCCGCATGACCGAGGCCTACATCAAGGACGGCATCGGCAGCATTGCGGCCTGCGGCACGACCGGCGAGTGCGGCGCCCTCCTCTTCGACGAGAAGCTGGAGTACATCGACACGCTGGTCCAGGTCAACCGCAAGCGCATACCGATCTTCGCCGGCGCTACCGCCCTCGGCACCAAGGAAGTCATCCGCCAGATGCGCGCCCTCAAGGACGTCGGCGCTGATGGCGCCTTCGTCGGTCTGCCGCTCTGGCAGACCCCGACGATCGGCGCCTCGGTCCGCTTCTACCAGGACCTGAGCGAGGCCATGCCGGACTTCCCGGTCATGGTCTACTCCAACGTCATGTTCTTCAAGTCCGACTTCCCGACTCCGTTCTGGGCGGGCATCGGCCAGAAGGCCCCGACCGTCATCATCACCAAGGTCACTTACCCGTTCATGAACATCCTGACCGACATCAAGGTGGCGCCGCAGGTCAACTTCATGCCGGGCGAGAACCAGATCCGCACCATCTACAAGATGACCCGCCCCGGCGGCGTCAAGGCCATCTGGTCTTCC
>DASRHH010000202.1:0-2665 GCA_035650635.1 Dehalococcoidia bacterium
CGATCCGGTCGCGACGCCGACGCCTTCACCGACGTCCGAGCCGAGCGTTACCCCCAGTGCTACAGCCAAGCCCGGCGCCAGTCCGACGCCCACGCCGACGCCCCTGGCCCAGGCGACACCCAAGCCGACCAGCTAGCCGCTCCTTAGCAGCGCATCCAGCTCTTCCACCGTCGTCAGCTGCGAGACCCGGCTCATGAAGTTCGCCAGGGTGCCGCTACGGGCTCGCAGCTCCTTCATCTTGGCACCGGTTGGGTCGATGGAGCCCGGTTGCGCGGCGTAGAAGTTGTTGAACGCCAGGTAGGCCTGGTTCAGCTTGCGGATGTAGAATCCGTTGAACGCAAAGACGCGGCGCCGCAACTCCATCAGCTTCTCTGCTTGAGTTATCTCGTCTCTTGCCAAGAGGTCGTCCACTTCCAGGCGCAACTGCCGCATCTGCGCACCGAAATCGAAGCTCGGATCGATTGCCGCGGCTTGAGTGCCGCTGCCGGGCAGGGGGTGGATGCGCAGGATCAGCGGCGTCAGCTCGTCCGCCACCATGTCCGCCACGGTCTCGTTCATTGTGCGTGCGCCCGGGGAGGAGAAGTAGCTCTGCCCCAGCGGGTACATCGCCAGGTAGTGGTGCGCCCATTCGTGGACAGCCGTGTGGACCACGCAGCGAAAGCTATCGAGCGCCGGGACGACCGCGGGATACGTTGCAATCCCGCCCAGGTCCAGCACCACGGCCGATACGCCTGTGGCCTCCGCTTGCTGCTCGATGTCCTGGACGGCTTCCTCCGAAAGCCCTGTGCGCAGCTCGTAGCTATCGCTGAGGGCGATGCGATCGCGCGGCGAAACCGCCAGCACCTTGGGCGGCTCGTCCAGCTCGAAATCGACCGGCGGGAACAGCATGTCGATGCCCTTGAAGATCGGGGGGCTGACCGTGATGCCTTCGTCCCGCAGCAGCCCGACGATCTCGCCCTCCAGGATGTTCTCGACGCGGTTCTCCAGCCCAGCCCGCCTTGACCGCAGGTTCGCCAGCTGCGCAGGATCGCCGTTCGAAGCTTCCAGCCGGTTGATGTCGGACGTCGTTTGGAAATACTCCTCGATCGTGAGCTGGTTGCTCTCCTTGTCCGGAGTTACGAAGAGATGGCCGAGCTTGTAGAGGAACATGTTTGGGAAGTTGCGCAGCTCCCAGCCCAGGAAGTCGTAGCGATAGCGGTCAGCCAGGCGCGCGAGCGGGTCTGAGGGCTCGCTGGCGCGGAAGTAGCGTACCCCTCCCACGACGGATGCGGCGAGAAGAGCAGCGAAAAGCAGCCCCAGGGCGGCTAACCGCAAGGCGAGTGTCCGCCGTGAAGGGAACGCCTCCAGCGGCCGCTGTTTCCACACCATGAGAAGTGCGCTAATAATACAGAGTCATGACGGTCATCGGCTTCATCGGCGGCACCGGCGCGGAGGGCGTCGGCCTGGCTATTCGCTTCGCCCGTGTCGGCGATCGCGTGCTCATCGGCTCGCGATCAGAGGAGCGGGCTAACGAGGCGGTCGCCAGAATCAAGGAACAGGTGCCGGACGCGGATGCTCACGGCGTCCCCAACTTCCAGGCAGCCGAGGAGTCCGAGGTCATCTTCCTCGCGGTCCCGTTTGAGGCCCACAGCAGTACCCTCGTGGAACTGGAGGAATCGATCGGCGATAAGGTGCTGATCGATGTCGTCGTACCGATGGAGTTCGGCGAGGACGGGGCTCACCTTGTTCCGGTGGAAGAGGGGTCGGCGGCGCAGCAGGCGCGGCTGCTGGTGCCGCGGGCCAAGGTAGTCAGCGGATTCCAGCATTTGGACGCAGCGCTACTCAGGCAGGCGAGCAAGCCTCTGCAGGGCGACATCATAATCTGCGCCGACCACAAGGGCGCCAAGAAAACGGCGATGGACCTGGCGGAGAAGCTGGAGTACGTGCGGGCGCTGGACGGCGGCGGCCTGAACAACGCCCATTACCTGGAGGCCTGCGCGGTTCTGCTGGTTAACCTCAACCGCATTCACAAGGCCCGCTCCAGCATCAGGATCTTCGGGATTTGAGCGCGCCGCCGGAGCTGCGGATCATCGGGCTGGGCGGCATCCCGGAGGTCCAGCCCGGCGATGACCTGGCGGCGCTGATCGTGCGCTCCCTGGAACGCCAATCGCTCTCACTGCAGGCTGACGATGTCCTCGTTGTCACGCAGAAGATCGTCTCCAAGGCGGAAGGACGCCTGGTCCGCCTGAGCGACATCACGCCTTCACCCGAGGCTGTGATGCTGGCCCGCGAGGTCAACAAAGATCCGCGGCAGGTGGAGCTAGTGTTGCGGGAGAGCGTGCGCATCGTGCGCAAGGCGCCGGGCGTGCTCATCACTGAGACCCGCAGCGGCCAGATCTGCGCCAACGCTGGCGTCGATGCCTCGAACGTCGCCGGCGGCGACGTCGTATCGCTCTTGCCGGAAGACCCGGACGCCTCCGCCGCCGAGCTGCGACGCCGCATCGCGATCCTTTGCAGAGTCGAGGTTGCGCTCATTATCACCGATACGTTCGGACGGCCCTGGCGGGAGGGCCAGACCAATGTAGCCATTGGCGTCGCCGGGATGGAGCCGCTGCACGACTACACCGGCCAGTTCGACTCCCACGGCCAGGAGCTGCGCGTGACTAGCCTGGCCGTCGCGGACGAG
>DASRHH010000203.1:0-8797 GCA_035650635.1 Dehalococcoidia bacterium
ACGCCGGAGGCCGCGCGCACCTTCGATGACGACCTCTCGATGGTCGAGCCCATGGGCGTCAAGCTGGCGTCGGGCGAAGAGCTGGCCGCCCTGGGCGACGGCGTCGACCGCATAGAGATGCGCGACCTGGACCTGCGGGCGGTACGGCAGGCGCTCAGCGCCTTCGAGGTGGACACCAAGTTCGATGGCCTGGCGCTCGGCTGCTTGGATCACGGCGCTTCGCCGCCGGGCTACTCCGACCGGCTGTTCCGCTTCGAGCACCTGCGACGCGTCGTGGAGGGCGGCAACAGCCTGCTCAGCTTCGCCTACCTGCCGCACGAGGTGCCGGAGTACCTGACGCGGGCATGCTCGATGCTCAACCTCGCCGACCCTGACGTGCCGACGCTGTTCATGGACACCGGACCGGCAGCCGCCCTGGGGGCGCTGCAGGACCCGCAGGTGGGCCGACAGCACGAACAACTGGTGCTGAACCTGGGGAACATGCACGCGCTGGCCTTTCACCTGCGCGGCACCCATATCCACTCGCTCTACGAGCATCATACGGGCGAGATGTCGCTGGAGCAGATCGAGGGGTTTACGCGCGGGCTGATGGCCGGCACGCTGCTGCACCAGGATGTATTCGGCTCCAAGGGGCACGGCGTCCTCTACGTGGACGACCCGGAGGAGCGGGCGCCGTTCCTGGCCGTCACGGGGCCTCAACGCAGCCGCTTGCGGGAGAGCAGCCTGCAGCCCTACCTGGCCGTTCCCCACGGCGACATGATGATCTCGGGCTGTTTCGGGTTGGTCTGGGGCTTCGCTGAGAAGCACCCGCAGCACCGCGAAGAGATTACGGCACGGCTCGGCGTCGAGCGGTTTGTGACGGCCTAGAGCAGCTTCTTGAGGACGCCCTTGAGGATGCCGGGCGCAATCATGTCTTCGGGGCCGCTGGGCACCGTGAAGATTTCGGTGATCTCGATGTCGTCGTAGCCGACGGCCTCTCGCCAGGTGCGCAGCCCGACCAGCTGTACCTTGTGTCGTTTGTAGAGCTTCTGCGCCAGGTCCACGAAGCCGACGGGGACGTACAGGTAAAGCGGCCCGAGCTCAGCAAACGTCGCCCACTCCTCGGCCGCGTCCTCGTTCACGCTGTCGAAGGCTGCAACCTGGCCCAGCAGCTTGACGTAGTTCTCAGGGTCCTGCACCACCACGATGTCCGGGTAGACTGCGGCGCCGCTGGCCAGTCGCACGCCCATACTGCGGGCGGGGACATTAGTGTAGGTCTTGTAGTGGGGGTATTTCTCGTTGGGGTAGCCGAAACGCTGGCGGGCGATCGATTCGACGGCCCGGGCGTGGATGACCTCTTTCGGTTCGATGCGAGCTGCCATGTGGTTTCCCTTCTGCTGGACGAGAAATCGCCCCAATGATAGGGGCTGCCGCCACTAGCGTCCACCCGCGCAATAGAGCAGAGGGGCCTGCAACGGCCCCTCTGCGCAGTCCGTCCGCTGAATGACTAGCGGTGGGAGTGCTCCGTCTCGTTCTTGGCAACCTCGACCGTTTCGATCAGGTTCTTGACCGCCTCGTCCAGGCCCAGGTTGTCGAGCCGGGCGCTCTTCTCCAACGGCTCAATCGTCAGGTAATCGGCCTTGCCGTGGTTGTCGTGCGGTCTTTTGCAGCCGCAGGTCAGACACATTACTTGTCCTCCTAAGCGTTCGGCGTGCCGGTCATCCCCGGATCGCCGCCGGACATGCCGAGCTTGCTCCCCGGGCCGGGCTCCGTCTGTTCGACTGCCTCGCCACCGGTGGGACTGTCGCCGAAGTAGTTCGGCGACTCCACTTTGCCGCGCCAGCCGCCGGTGGCGACGCCGCGCCTCTCGATGAAGTGCTTGAAGTTCTTCAAGTCCGTATCGACCTGGCGCTCCAGGAAGCCCAGCTTATCGCCGATGCCCTCGATGGCGCCCTCAGGGTCGTACTCCATCTGCAAGGTGACACTGGTGCTGCCATTTACCGAGGCAAAGCTGACGATGCCGGCGTTCTCCGGGCCCTCGTAGCTGACCCAGGCGATCTTCTGGTCCGGCACCTGCTCGACGATGTTGGCCTCCCACTCCTTGTGGCGGCCGGCGATCTCGGCTTCCCAGTGGAGGTGCGTGTCGTCGACCTGGACTACCCGCTCGACGCCCTCCATGAACTCAGGAAACTCCTCAAACTGGGTCCACTGGTTGTAGACTTCGCGGACCGGGGCTTGCACTTCAATGCTCTTCTCAACTACAGGCATGCGTGCGGTTCCTCCTTTCCGATAATCCGAACACAACCTGAGGCTACGGTTTTCGCCATAAAGGACGCCTTTCGGGGAAGGAAGGCGGACGTTGCAGAGGCGTAAAAAGCGGCGCAATGGCAATGCGCTTAAGCAGCACCCCAACGTATACTCTTTAAGACAATGAGGAGTCGCTGCGGCCTAATTCGTATCTACGCAGCCACGATTGCCATGCTGGCGATCGCCGCGGCGCTGACGGCCTGTGGCAGCAGCGGGTCGAAGCCGCCCAGCCCGACCGCAACCGCGACAGCGCGTCCATCGGCCACGGCGACTCCGACCGGCACGGCCACGGGCGGCTCACCACAAGCGACTCCGTTCCAGGGCAGCCGCGGCCCCTTCTCCGGGCCCGGGACCGTTACGGCGCCGCCGGCCCTCCTAAGCGACGTCCGTGCGGCCCGCCAGGCTGGCTTCGACCGCGTGGTCTTCGAGTTCAGCAACGGCCTGCCCGCCTACCGGGTGGAATACGTGCAGCCACCAATCATCCTGGATCCCTCTGGCCAGACAGTGCAGGTGAAAGGCGCAGCGTTCCTCAAGGTCACCTTCATGGGCGGTGCCGCCCACAATGATGCCGGCAACCCGACCTTCGGGTCGACCGACCTCATGCCCAACCTGCAGTCAGTGCTGGAGGTACGTCAGACCGGGGACTTCGAGGCCGTCCTGACCTGGGTGATCGGCCTGACGAAAGCCGCCGACCTGACGGTGACGACGCTGACGGGCCCATCGCGGCTAGTCATCGACATCGCCCAGCCATAGAGCGGCGCCGACGCCAGGCGAGGCTAGTGGCCCGGCGGCGGGACGACGCCCAACTGCTGCATCATGCCGAGGTCATCTTGGTTGCCCCAGTGCTCCACAGCCTTGCCGTTGGCGAACCGCACCAGGTCCATGCCGGTCATGGTGACCTGCTTGCCTGTCGCCGGAATACCCATCATCTCGCCGCGATGAGTGCCGGTCGCAACGAACCGCGTCGCCACCAGGTCACCTTCCGCCACCATTTGCTCCGCGACGATGCGCAGATCGGGGAAGGCGGCCCGCATCGCCGTGATGAACTGCTTGAACCCATCGCGCGTGGGCGGGACACCGGGGCCGGGATTATGATCGGTAATATTCGCCTCTACGGTGGCATCGATCTCCTGCAGGTTGCCCTGCTGGAAAGCCTGGTAGATGCGGCGCATTACGGCCTTGTTCTCTTCAGACACGGCTCTCCTCCTGTTTAGCGGCTAGCTTACAGCAATTATACTAGGGTGCGGCGGGACATCCCAGAAGCCGAAATCCGGTACAATCGGCGGCGTGAGTACTGAAGACATCCGCGAGAAGCTGGCTACGGCCTGCCGCATCATCGCGGCCGCCGGCCACGAGGACTTCATCTGGGGGCACATGTCCGCCCGCGACCCCGATTCACCGGAGCACTATTGGATGAAGGGCGCCAGCCTCGGGCTCATTGAGGCGGGGCCGAACGACATGGTGCTGCTGGACCAGGAAGGCGAGCAGCTAGCGGGCTCGCGACCCCACCACAACGAGTGGCCGATCCACAGCGAGATCTATCGGATGCGGCCCGACGTCAACGCCGTGATCCACACCCATCCCTTCTACGCGACGCTCGTGGCCAGTCTGGACGCGCCGCTAATCCCGGCCGTCGGTTGGGCTTCGCTGGTCGGGATGGACGCCGTCCCGCGCTACGACAAGACTTCGGCGCTGATCGATACGAAAGATCTGGGGCAAGAGGTCGCCGAGTCGCTGGGCGGCAGTAGCCTGCTGCTGTTGCGTAACCACGGCATCATCCTGGTGGACACGAGCATCGAGCTGGCGACGTTCGCGGCCGTGCGGGTCGAGAAGATCGCGCAGGCGCAGATCCTGGCCCTGGCGACCGGCGCGCCAGCTTTCCCGTCCAACGAGGAAGAGAGCCTATCGCGGCTGGCGGCGCTGACGCGGCGGCCGGAGTGGGTCTGGGACTACCTCGCGCGCCAGGCGCCCGGGCATGAGCACTAGCCGCAGCTAGACGTCGTCACCGAAGTCGTGGTCGGGGTGGTTTTGCGTGCCGTATTTCCAGTAGCCGTGCGTAACGATGCGCGACTTGTTGAAGCCGCGGTCGTAGAGCAGGTGGCGGCGGATCTCGCGCATGACGGACGCCTCGCAGGCGACGTAGACGAGCCCGGCATCCGACGTTAACCCTGCGTCCTTGACTGCGCTCGCCAGGGCCAAGGGGGCGCCATCGCCTCCATCGTGCACCCAGGTCATATCCGCCTTCGCGTCGGTAACGACCGGCAGCTCGTCGCTCTCATCCGGAACCTGGACGAAGACGCGGGCGCTGGCGTCAGCGGGAAGCGCTTCCAGGATGGTCAGGATGGCCGGCACACCGGTGTAATCGCCGGCGAGGACGAAGCTGTCGGCGTCGGGATCGATCTTGTAGTGGCCGCTGGGCCCTGAAATGACGAGCGCGCTGCCGGGGGCGGCATTCTTGGCCCACTGCGTGCCGGGCCCATCGGCGCCTTCGTGGGTGATGAAGTCGACGTCGAGAGTGGCGGCAACTGGGTCCCAGCGGCGGGGCGTGTAGACGCGGGTCGACGGCGATTGCAGGCCGTCCGCCATGACCGGTCCGTTCTCGCCCCACTCCGGCATGACGGGACGATCGAAGCCGGGCTGCGGGAACCAGAGGCGGACGTGCCCGGCGGGGCCGGCGTTGACGAAGCCCTCCATCGCCGGCCCGGCGAAGGTTATGCGGATCAGGTGAGGGGTCAGTCTCTCAGCGCGGCTGACCTCGACGTTGCGAAGGTTGGGACGCGGCCTGACGCGGGGCCTTTGCTGCTTCTCTTGCATTCTCTACCTCTCGGAGTTGTTGGCGTGACCACTGGAGTTTAGCGCCTGGTGGGGCAAGGGGGATACGGGGCATAGCGCGGCGGAAACGGCTACAATCGTATCTGCAGGCGTATCTACGGAGGGGTGGCAGAGCGGTTGAATGCGGCGGTCTTGAAAACCGCTAGGGTCTCATGGCCCTCGGGGGTTCGAATCCCTCCCCCTCCGCCAGCCGAAAGCGATCGAATCGCTGACTGTGCTTCGACAAGCTCAGAGCGAGCGAATAGAAAGAGGCCGGAGAAACGCTCCGGCCTCTTTAGTAGCGTTGTTCGGCTGGTCTAGCCTTCCGTCAGGAACGTCTTGACCAGGGCGTTGAACTCATCGGTCTTCTCCCACTGCGCCCAGTGACCGCAGCGCGAGAAGATGTGCAGGCGGGCGTCCGGCATCCGCTGTAGCATGAAGATGCCGCCGTCCATCGGGACCACGCGGTCATCGCGACCCCAGATCAGCAGGGTCTTGTGCGGCACCTTATCCAGGTCCTTCCAGAGGTCCTCCAGGACGGCGTTGCGGGACTGCGGCGCGTTCATCAGTTCCGGCTGGATGCTGGACTGGTAGCGCTGCTCGAACAGTTCGTCGTTGAGACGGCTCTGGTCGTAGACGATGGTGCGGAGGAAGCGCTCCATCTTTTCCTTGCTGGGGCCGGGCGGTGCGTAGTAGCCCATCAGGTAGCGAATGCCCTCGGTCGGCATCGGCTGGAAGAGGCTGACGCCGCCGGCGGGGCCCATGCAGACCAGCCGGTCAGCGCGGTCCGGGTACTCCATGGCAAACTTGAGGGCGGTGCCGCCGCCCATGGAGTTGCCGATGAAGCTGGCCTTCTCGATGCCGATCTGGTCCATGAGGTCTCGCACGGCCCGCGCGTAGAGCGCGAAGCGGCCGCCGGTGATCTCCGGCTTGTCAGACTTGCCGAAGCCCGGCATGTCCGGCAGGATGACGCGGAACGACTCCGATAGCGGGCCGACGTTGCGCTGGTAGTTGCTCCAGCCGCTGGCGCCGGGGCCACCGCCGTGGATGCAGATGAGGGCGGGCCCTGTGCCGACTTCGTTGTAGTGGATTTTGAGGTCGCCAGCCTGGGCGTACTTGCTGGTGGATTCCTCGGTCGCGATCGCCATGTTTACTCTCCCTTCGACACTAAACTCTGTCGAAACTATCGTGGTGAAAGCAGTATTGTGCGTTACGGCAAGGCTGTCAAGGCAACGCCGGCCTGCCTTGCCCCAGCACGGCAAACCCCGTATCGTAGGCGGCGGACTGGCGCCCGCAGCGCCCCGAAACGATGAAAGTCCACGAATTTCAAGCCAAGCAGCTCCTTGCGGCGTACAGCGTGCCGGTGCCGCGCGGCCAGGTCGCCGAGACGCCCCGGCAGGCGCGAGCGGCCAGCCAGGCGCTCGGCGTGCCGGTGGCCGTTAAGGCGCAGATCCACGCCGGCGGCCGCGGCAAGGGCGGCGGCATCAAGCTGGCGGCCAACCCGGACGAGGCTGAGCGGGTGGCCGGCGAGATCATGGGCATGCAGCTTGTGACGCACCAGACCGGCCCGGAGGGCCAGTTGGTGCGGCGCGTGCTGGTGGAGGAGCAGCTACAGGTAGCGCGCGAGCTCTACCTGAGCATCGTTATCGACAGCTCCAACGGCCTGCCGGTGATGATGGCCTCCGAGGCCGGCGGCGTCGACATCGAGGAGGTGGCCGCCGCAACGCCGGAGCGCATCCACCGCCTGGCCATCGACCCCACGATCGGCTTTCTGCCGTTCATGGGCCGGCAGTTGGGTATGGCGATGGGCCTGAGCGGCGACGTGCTCAAGCAGGCGCTAGCCGCGATGGACGGCCTCTACCGCGCCTTTCTTGAGAAGGATTGCTCGCTGGCGGAGATCAACCCCCTGGTCGTGACGGCGGACGGCCGGCTGCTGGCCGCCGACGCCAAGCTGAACTTCGATGACAACGCCCTCTTCCGTCACGGCGACATTGCCGCCATGCGCGACAAGGACGAGGAGGACCCGCTGGAGGTGCAGGCGCAGGAGCTGGGCATCCCCAACTACGTCAAGCTGACCGGCAACATCGGTTGCGTGGTCAACGGCGCCGGCCTGGCGATGGCGACGATGGACGCGATCAAGCTGGCCGGCGGCGACCCGGCGAACTTCCTGGACATCGGCACGGTCAACAGCGTAGAACGCGTGGTCAACGCCTTCCGCATCCTGACCGCCGACCCCAACGTGCAGGCGATCCTCATCAACATCTTCGGCGGCATGGCGCGCGTCGACGTCATTGCGCAGGGCGTAATCGACGCCCAGCGCGAGGGCGGCGTGCGGGTGCCGGTCGTCGTGCGGCTGGCGGGGACGAACCTGGAGGAAGGCGAGCGGCTGCTGGAGGAGTCGAAGCTGCCGGTGCTGCGGGCCTCGGACCTGGGGGATGCCGCCCGCAAGGCGGTGGAGGCGGCGAAGCAGGCCGCGGCGGCCAAATGAGCATACTCATCGATAAGAGCACCCGGCTGCTGGTGCAGGGCATCACCGGCAAGGAGGGGTCCTTCCAGACGCGCCGCTGCATCGAGTACGGGACGAACGTGGTGGCCGGCGTAACCCCCGGACGCGGCGGCGAGACCGCCGAAGGAGTCCCCGTCTTCGATACAGTGAAGCAGGCAGCCGCGGAAACGAACGCCAACGCATCGCTAATCTTTGTGCCGGCGCCGTTCGCAGCCGATGCTGTGATCGAGGCCGCCTACGCGGAGCTGCCGGTGATTATCTGCATTACGGAGGGCGTCCCGACGCTCGATATGGTGCGGGTGGCGCGCTTCCTGCGCGGCTCCGGCCTGACCCTCATAGGCCCGAACTGCCCGGGCGTGATAACCGCCGGCGAATGCCGGGCGGGTATAATGCCGGGCAACGTCTTCAGCAGAGGCCACGTTGGGGTCATCTCGCGCAGCGGCACGCTGGTCTACGAGGCTGTCGCTCAACTGACGGCGCGAGGAATTGGCCAGAGCACCTGCGTCGGCGTGGGCGGCGACCCGGTTATCGGCACGCGGCCCGTGGAGATACTGCGGCGCTTCAACCAGGACGCGGACACTCACGCGGTCGTGCTTATCGGCGAGATCGGCGGCTCCGCCGAACAGGAAGCCGCCGAATACATCGGCGCCGAGATGCGCAAGCCAATCATCAGCTTCATCGCCGGCGCAACGGCGCCGCCGGGACGCCGCATGGGGCACGCCGGCGCCATTATCGCCGGAGCGGCCGGCACGGCAGCGGCCAAGCAGCAGGCGCTGCGCGAAGCGGGCGCCTTCATCGTGGAAAGCCCGGCGGAGATCGGCGCCGTAACCGATGAGGTGCTGCACAACTTTCAGGTTCGGTAAATCTCGGGTTAGATACGCCAATATCGGTTGACTCCGGCGCCGCACAATCCTAACCTGTAGGGGATACCTTACCAAGGTTGGAGATTGCCGTGGCTCTTGCTGTTTTTCCCAAACGTATTCTGATCGCCGCTGTCATCCTCGCGGCGCTTTCGCTGTTACTACTCGCCCCGGCCTTTGGCCATTCGGCGGCAAGGGCTGACGGCGATATCATTCCGGGCAAATACATCGTCGTCGTGAACAACGGTTACGACCCGCAACAGATCGCGAGCGACCACGGCGAGTTCGCAGAGCGCGTGTACGTGCAAGCGGCTCACGGCTACTCCGCGCGGCT
>DASRHH010000204.1:0-15787 GCA_035650635.1 Dehalococcoidia bacterium
CTTCTCTGGCTTTCGCGGGACGGCAAACGGCTGCTTACCTCCTTGGGCGGCACTATTTATGATCTCGGCGACGCGCCTGACCGCTACATCTCCGCTTACGCCTACTTGCCCAATCCCAAGTCTGGGCCGCAACGGGTGGTAGCCTGGCAGCGACAGGACAAAGCAACGTTACAATCGACGACGTATCTCGCCGTGGTCCCGCCATCCGGCAAGGCTAGCTACTTCCGGACAAGATCATTCGTGCGACTGGCCGGCTGGTACGGTAACGGCGCAGTCGGCAATTTTCTGTCGCCTCGTCCGCCAGGAGGGGACTTCCCTCCCGGCTTCGTAGACTTCGGCACTGTCGAGGTCTACTCCATTGCGGATCCGTTCTTGAAGGAGCCGCTGGCTAAGGAGCGCAATCGCGTCATCGCGGCCATGGCCGGGCGCGTAGTGCGCGTTGTCAACACCGGCAGCTGCCTTAACGTCCGCGGCGATCCGAATCTGGACGCGCCCGTCATTTACTGCGCCAGAGACGGTGTGCTCTTGCGCTGGCAGGGTCAGACCGCTGATGACCGCTGGCTGCTGGTGGCGGTCCCCTACCTGGCGACGCCGGACAAACCTGAGGGCATCGTGGGCTGGGCCAGCGCCGAGTACCTGGAGTAGCTGGCGGAAGCACTGGCGCTCCGCTAACCTGTAGCGGTGAGCGCAGCCGAACCACGCATCGCACTGGACGCCATGGGCGGCGATAACGCGCCCGCCGAGATCGTCAAGGGTGCCGTCATGGCCGCCTGCGAGCTGGGGGTGCGGGTCGCGCTGGTCGGCCAGCCTAAGGCCATCGAGGCGGAGCTGGCGAAAGAGCGCGACCGTCCCGCTAGCATCGAGATCGTGCCGGCGCCGGAGCTGATCGCTATGGACGAGCACCCCGCTCAGGCCGTCCGCCACAAGAAGGACTCCTCGATCGTCGCCGGGCTGCGTATGGTCAAGCAGGGCGAGGCCGATGCCTTCGTCTCGGCCGGCAACACCGGCGCCGTAATGGCGGGCGCGATTATGTACATCGGCCGGGTGCGCGGTATCGAGCGGCCCTCGCTGGTCGCGCTGATGCCGCTGGGCGGGCATCTCAGCGTCCTCCTGGACGTTGGCGCCAACGCCGATTGCCGGCCGGACCACCTGCTGCAGTTCGCACAGATGGCCTCGACTTACATGGAGCGCGTCTGGAAGCTGGAGCGCCCGCGCGTGGGGCTGCTCAACATCGGCGAGGAGGAATCGAAGGGAAGCCAGTTGGCGCAGGACGCCTACCGGCTGCTGCAGGCGAGCGGGCTCAACTTCATCGGCAACGTCGAGGGCCGCGACATCATGCGCGGCAAAGCGGACGTCATCGTCACCGATGGCTTTAGCGGCAACGTGGTCATCAAGACCATGGAGGGCATGGCAGACTACATCATGCAGGAGCTGCGCGGCTCCATCACCAGCCGCTGGTACTACAAGCTGGCGGCGGCGGTGCTGATGCCGGCCTTCAGCTCGCTGCGCAGCCGCATGGACTATCGGCAGTACGGCGCCGGGCCGCTGCTGGGCATCAACGGACTGGTCTTCATCGGCCATGGCCGCAGCGACGCCCTGGCGATCCGCAGTGCCCTGCGGGTGGCGCGCGAGGCGGCCCGCTCCGGCATGCTGGAAGCGATGCGCGAGCTAGCCCCGGCTTCTTCCAGCGCCGGCTAAATGGGAAGCTATGGTTACCGTGTTCGGGGCCGCGGCCGTCAGCTTCATGTTCGTCACCTACTGGCTGGAGCAGCGCTCGCGTTGGTTCGTAGCCATGTTTGCGATCGGCTGCGCGGCGTCCTCCGCCTACGGCTGGCTGTCCGGTGCCTACCCGTTCTTCGTAGTGGAAGCGCTCTGGGCCCTGGTGGCCCTGGGCCGCTTCAAGCGCCGCAGCGAAACTGAAAGGCAAACGGCAGCCACCGGACCAAGACGCTGAGCGGATAATGGTGGATAGTTCTATGCTATTCTTCCCGAAACATTAATCGAAGCATGAACCATTAGGAGGCGAGATGGCAGAGAATGCACCGATCGTAGTGGCGGGCGCCGGCTCCGTGGGGCAGGCGTTCGCGGGCTTGCTAGCCGATAGCGGCGAGAGCGTGGTGCTGGTGGCCAGCAAGCGCACGGCTGAGAGGCTGCGCAAGGCTGGAGCCATCGAGATCATCGGCCACGTGGACAAGCGCGTGCCGGTAGCGCCCAAGCCCTCAGCCGGCACCGTGGGGCTCGTGGACGATCCGTCGCAGCTCAGCGAGGCTAACGGCATCATCTTTACCCCCAAGGGCCAGGACCTGCCCGGCCTGGCGCGGGCACTCGCGCACGTCAAGGCCGGCTGGGTGCTGGGCCTGGAGAACGGCGTCGTCAAGAACGACGTGCTGGCCAGCGCGTTCGGCGAGGACAAGGTCGTGGGCGCCGCGACTCTGATCATCGTCGCGCGGCTGGACGACGGCCGCATCGCGCTGGCCAACCCCAGCACGACCTTCATCGGCGAAGTCGACGGCTCCAAGAGCGAGCGCGTCGAACAGCTCGGCGCCAGGCTCAACGCCGCCGGCATCCCCACACGGGTTGAGGACAACATCCGCTCGGTGGAGTGGTCGAAGGCCTGCAATGCCGTCGGCGCCTTCTCGACGACAGTGCTGACGCGGCTGCCGGCTATGCGCATGATGGCCAGCGGCGATAGCGCCCGCGCTTTCGTCAGCCTGGCCAAGGAAGCACGAGAGGTCGCCCGCGCCAGCGGCGTCGAGGTCGGCGACTACCAGGGGTTCTCGATCGGCTCCTATACGAAGGGCAGTGTCGATGAGGGCGTGCAGGCGATGATGGAGCACCGCGCGCGCATGGCGTCCTCCGGCTTCCATATGCCGGACAACATCCCGCCGCCGCGCACCTCAATGCAGCAGGACGTGGAGGCGGGCCGCGCCATGGAGGTGGAGGAAATCTTCGCCGATATCGTGGAGCGCGGCCACCGCCTGGGCGTACCTGTGCCGCGCCTGGAGCTGGCCCGCGACCTGCTGCGCGCCATCAACGGCGCACAACAGGCCGCGGCCCAACACGGCTAGAGCCGCCGGCTCTAGCTCAGGTTCTGCTTGAAGAAGGCGGTCACCAGCTCCCACATCTCGTGGGCCTGCGCCTCGCGGTAGGAGTTGGCGTCGCCCTCGTTGAAGAAACCGTGGCCGGCTCCCTCAAAGACCTTGATCGTGCCCTGCTTGCCGGCCTGCTGCAGCCGCTCGCGCAGCTCCTCTGCCTCGGCCGGTGTCGGACTCGGGTCGTCCGCGCCGAAGATCGCCAGCAGCGGTGCATTAAGGTCCGGGATCATGTCCAGGATGCGCTTCGGCCGGCCCGGGGTTGTCTCGGCCTGTGGGTTGGCCCGGTTGAGGAAGCCGCCCCAGCAGTCGACAGCGGCGCTGACGTTGCCGCTGTTGCAGGCAAAGAGCAGAGTCTGGCGCCCGCCGGCGCTGAAGCCGATAACGCCGATCTTGCCGCTGGCGCCTTCCTGTGCGTTGAGGAAGCGGACCGCGGCCTCCAGGTCGCTGACGACACCGGAGTCGTTGAGCTGCCCGCCCTTGGCGAAAGCGCTCTGCTGATCCCCGGGAGTCGGGTTGCCGACTCGCGAGTAGATGTTGGGCGAAAGCGCGATGAAGCCCGCGTTGGCGAAGCGGCGCGCCAGGTCGCGGTAGTGGTCGTTGAGGCCGACTACACCGTGAATGACGATGACGCCGGGGTAGGTGCCGGGGGCCTTGGGACGGGCCAGGAAGCCCTCGAAAGGGACTCCGTCGGCCGCCGGGAACGTGACTTTTCCCGACTCGATAGCTTCTTCGTTGAGGACTGCGCCGGGTGCTGATGCCATTTCTCTCTCCTCCAGCTGATGCTCTTGGCCGAATTTCGCCCCAAATACTAGCAGCTTGCGAAGGATTCTCCAAGCCGTGCCGCCTTGTGGGGCCGCTGGCGGCAGCGGATAATGTTAAGTAAAGTCCGTTCCTGGGAGGATCTGGAGAGAACTTTGGTCTGGCCGCGACCGCGCGACGTTGAATCGTACATTCGGCAGGATAAGCTGCGCATCCTGCACTATGGCCTCGGTCCGCTGGGCGCAGAGGTGGCGCGGCTGGTCGCCTCCCACCACGACCTTGAGGTCATCGGCGCCATCGATGCGCGGGCCGGCCTTTTTGGCCGCGACCTGGGCGAGGCCGCGGCCATCGGCCGGAACCTTGGCATCCCGGTGTCCTACGACCCGAGCGCACTGCTCAACGACTTCTACGCCGACGTCGTTATCCACACCAGCGACGAGAGCCTGACCCAGGTCTACCCGGAGCTGTTGAACATCCTCAACGCGGAGAAGAACGTCATCGCCACTTGCCCGGAGCTGGTCTACCCCGGATATCAGCTGGGCGAGATCGGCCGGCGGCTGGACCAGACCGCCCGCGAGAAGGGCGTGCGCATCCTGGGCGTTGGCTTCGACCCTGGCCTGGCGCTACTCTCGACGGCCATCCTGCTGGCCATTGGCTCGCAACGCCTGCAGTCGGTGCACATCGAGCGTGCCTTCGATCCGGCGGAACGCGACCTGGAGGCGCAGCGTCGCGCCGGCCTCGGCCTGACCCCGGCCGGCTTTGAGAAGGCGATGTCTTCCGGCGACCTTGGCAGCCGCGGTCTGGAAGAGGCAGCGGCGCTCATCGCGGAGACGCTGGGCTGGCAGTTGGAGCGCATCGTTGCCAGCGCCGAACCCGTCCTGGCGCGCGAGCGGCTGCGCACCGAGTTCTACAGCGTCGACCGCGGCGACGTCGCCGGCATGCGGCAATCGGTGCGGGGAATCGCCGCGGGCCGCGAGGTCATCCAGATCGACGTCGAGGCGTCGTTGCAACCGAAGCAGCGCCGCGACCTGGTGCACATCGAGGGCACGCCGTCGCTGGAAATAGCCGTGCCGGGCGGCCTGGGCGGGCTGGAAGCCGCTGCGGCCGCCATCGTTAACACCCTGCCCACCGTGGCCGATCAACGCATGCCGGTGGGCCTCATCAGCATCAAGGACCTGCCGCTGACGCCCTACCTCAAGCCTTCGCAACGCCGGCGCGAGGAGCCGCTTTAGGGCATGACCATCGTCGAAGAGTACCGCAGGCTGCATCCCCGGTCTGCGGAGCTCTACGAGCAGGCGGTACGCACCTTCCCCTCCGGAGTCACCCACGACACGCGATACGTCTCGCCCTTTCCCATCTACGTCGATCACGCGCAGGGCAGCCACAAGTGGGACGTCGACGGCAATGACCTGATCGACCTGGTGATGGGCCACGGCGCCCTTTTCCTGGGCCACGCCCATCCACAGATCACCGAGGCAATAATCGAGCAGGTTCAGCAGGGCACCCACTACGGCGCCTGCCACGAGCGCGAGCTGGAGTGGGCCGGCTGGATCAAGAAGCTCATCCCCAGCGCGGAGGAGTTGCGCTTCATGAGCTCCGGCACCGAGGCGACGATGATGGCCGTGCGGCTGGCTCGCGCCTACACCGGCCGCGACAAGCTTCTCAAGTTCGATTCGCACTTCCATGGCTGGAACGACTCGCTCTACGGCGTACGCGCGCCCGAAGCGATGACGCCGCACTCTGCGGGCATTCCAGAGGCGACGCTGAGCAACACCCTCAGCGTTCCGCCGAACGATATTTCGCTGGTGGAGGAGAGGCTGGCCGCCGGCGACGTGGCCGCCGTTATCCTGGAGCCCACGGGTGCTTCCTGGGGGACGCTGCCGCTGATGCCCGGCTTCCTGGCGGAGCTGCGCGAGGCCACCGCGCGCCACAACACGCTGCTCATCTTTGACGAGGTGATCACCGGCTTCCGCGTCTCGCTGGGAGGGGCGCAGCAGCGCTACGGTGTCCTGCCCGACATCTCGACTCTCGCCAAAATCATGGCCGGCGGCATGCCGGGTGGCTGCGTGGCCGGCCGCGCCGACATCCTGGCGATGATGGAGTACCGCGAGGACAGCGGCGAATGGAATCTGGAGCGTCGCGTCGCCCATCCGGGAACCTATAACGCCAATCCGGTCTCGGCGGCGTCCGGATCCAAGATGCTATCGATCCTCGCCGCCGGCGACAAACACGCACCCCTGGAGGCGCAGCATCGGCGCTTGCTGCAGGAGTGCAACCGTATCCTGCAGCGCCGCAAGATGCCCGGCTGCGTCTACGGCCTGGCATCCTACTTCCATGTGCTGCTGGGCTACCGCTGCCCGGAGCCGGAGGACGGCGTAGAGTGGAGCTGGGCGGAAGGGGAGATGCCGCCGCGTATCCCGGTGCATTTGGGGACGGCGCTCAAGCGGGGGATGATCAACCGCGGTGTCGATCTGATGGGCCTGAACGGCGGCTTCGTTTCCGCTGTACACACCGCTGAGGACGTCGACGCGATCATCGGCGCCTTCGATGCCACTATCGGCGAGATGCAGGCTGAGGGCCTGGTCTAGCCGCCGCTCGCCGTCAGCTCTTTCGCTAGCTCCCGGCTCGCCGCCAGCATCCCGTCCAGCACCGCCTGGCGCTCGGCGCCCTCCAGCAGGTTCGGCTGGGCGTAATCCTCGATCAAAGTCGGCAAGAACTCGATGCCGATGAGCTTGTTGTCGTAGAAGGTATAGCGGCCGATAACGCCGACGCGCGTCTCGTAGCTCCACATCTGGTCGAAGATGAAGTTGCCGTGCGCGTAGGCAATGAACTTGCCCTTGTAGAACTCCACTGCCTGCACCCAGTGAGGATGATTGCCGATGACGAGGTCGGCACCGGCATCGACGGCGAGGTGGGCGATCTCGGGCGCCCAGTCATCGGCGATGCCGGGTGCCACGTCCGGCACGGAGACGTACTCCGCGCCCCAGTGGTAGGCAACCGTCAGCACGTCCACCTGCGGCCGCGCCTGCCGGATGGCCGCAACCATAGCGTCGCGGCCGATGACCTCGCCGACGCCGTTGAAGGCGAGGAAGCCGAACTTGAGGCCGCGCACGTCCTCGATCGCCATCGTCGTGCGGTCCGCCCACTCGATGCCGTTAGCCTCCAGGTGCCCGATAGTCTCGCGGACGCCCTGGGGGCCGTAGTTGGTGATGTGGTTGTTTTCCAGCGTCGCCACGTCTACCCCGGCCTGTGCCAGCGCCGTGGCAAAGCCGGCCTGGCCGCAGAAGGTGAACCCTTCGTAGACTGGCGGGCAGCCTGTCATCAGTGGCGCCTCCAGGTTGATGACGGTGAGGTCCGCCGCCCGCAGGATGTCGGCTGTAGGGGCCAGGGGATAGAAGTAATTGTTGCCCTGCTGGCGGATGGCGCGGTCTGTGGTGCGGGCCGGGATGACGTCGCCGGTGGCGATCAGCGTGCGCACCCGTGTGGGGTCCAGGTGCAGCGAGGCCAGGTCACGCGGCGGAAAGATGTCGTTGACGGTGAGCGCCGGCGGTGGCGGAGGAGTGGGCGTTGGCGTGGGAATGGGCGTGACGAGGCGGATGCTGGCATTGGGCGCCGCCGAGCCGCCGGAGCACGCGGCCAGCGCCACGGCGAGAGCGATGAGGAGCAGGGGCGCGAGGCTAGATAGGCCAGTCCGCCGGCAGCGGTTGCCTGAGTTCCTGATACTCGGGGTCGTCACCATGCTCCCGTTTCATATCCAGCAGGGCCTGGACCAGCTCATCGTGGTCCATCCCTACCCCGCTCGAGACCATACCCGTGGTCTCCTCGAAGCTGGCGCTTCAGGTGTTGTATCAGCCGCGGAGGCTGGTAAGGATCCGCCGCTGTCGGTCGTTTAGTGCCATCGCTGCCTCGGGGTTCAGTGTAGCCTATCCTCGAACGGCTGCCTATGCCGTCTGCGAGAAGCCGACGGGATGGACCCCGGTCACCACGCCGCTGTTTTCCGGCTCGCCGTTCGGCCCGAAAGTGATCGCCAGCCGGTAGAAGACGCGCCATTCCTCGTCGCCGCGGGCCAGCCGCACGATGAGGAAGGCGTTATCGATGATGGATGGCGCGCGCTGCTGGTGCGCGATCGCCAGCTCGATGCGGGCGGAACTGCCAGGCGGCACCACGTCTGCCAGCGGTATTAGCTCCGAGCGGAAGCCGTGGTGCGGCGAGTGCGCATCGAGGAGGCGCAACGGCTCTTCTTCCAGGTTGAGCATCCGCCAGGCAACCCGCCACTGGCCGGCCTCCGGACCTGGCGTGTAGCCGTCTGGGGTGACCTCTACCCTGGGCGGGTCAGGCGGCGCCATCGCCGTCGGCGGTGACCAGCGGCACCGGGCTGGGCAGCGGCCCCGCTACGACGCTGCGCTCTCGCAAGCCCGCGATCTCCACCGCCGAGAGGCCCAGCACGCCGGCAAGGACGCTATCAGTGTGCTCGCCGATGCCCGGCGAGGCGCCGTGGCTGCCGCCCGGCGTCCGCGAGAGCTTCACCGGCGTATCGGGCAGCTTGAGGCTGAAGCCGGCCGGGTGCTCTACCTCCACCAGCATGCCGCGCGCGGCCACCTGGGGGTCGGCGGCCACCTGGGCCACGTTGTTGACGGGCCCGCAGGGCAGGCCCATGGCCTCAAACTCTTGCAGCCACTCGGCGGTCGGGTGGCGGCGCAGCGCTTCGTTGAGCAGCGGCTCCAGCTCGGCGTGGTTCTGCGTGCGGTGGTAGGAGGAGTCGAAGCGCGGGTCGTCGATCAGGTCGACGCGGTCGAGGGCGGCGCAGAGCAGCTCCCACTGGTTTTCGACGCCCCAGGCCAGCGCGATGACGATCCAGCCGTCCGCCGTGGGGAACGCCTGGAAGGGCGTGGCTGAGGGGTGGCGGGTGCCCAGTGGCTGCGGCAACCGCCCCTCAGCGAAGTAACGGACAAAGGCATTCTCCAGCAGCGCCACCTGGCAGTCCAGCATCGAGACATCGATGAACTGGCCGCGGCCGCTGCGTTCGCGATCGTGCAGTGCGGCCAGCACGCCGATGGCGGTGTAGAGGCCGGCGACGATATCCGCCTGCGAGACGCCGGGCCGCAGTGGCGGGCCGCCCGCCTCACCGGTGATGCTCATCATGCCGCCCCAACCCTGAATCACGATGTCCAGTGCCGGCCGGTCGCGCAGCGGCCCTGTCTGCCCAAATCCGGACGTCGCGGCGTAGATCAGACGCGGATTGCGCTGGGACAGCGTCTCAAAGGAGAGGCCCAGGCGCTCCATGGTGCCGGGCGTGAAGTTCTCCAGCAGCACGTCCGCATGCTCGACAAGCCGCAGCAAGAGCTGGCGTCCCTCTTCCTGGCGCAGGTCCAGGCAGACGCTCTCCTTGCCGCGATTGACCGAGAAGAAGTAGCAGCTCTCGCCGTTGAGGTAGGGCCCGGTGGTGCGGGCGACGTCGCCGTAGGGCGGCCGCTCGATCTTGATGACGCGTGCGCCGAGGTCACAGAGCACCGCCGCCGCGAAGGGGCCCGAAAGCACCCAGGTGAGGTCGACGACGGTGAGGCCGGCCAGCGGCCCCTGTGGGGCGGCGCTATCTGCCATGTCGGTGAGGATTATAGCAGGCAGGTGCGGGTAGGGGCCGGCCCCGGTGCCTGCCCCGGGCGTTCTCTCCCAGAGGGAGGGAGAAGTCCCCACCCCTAAAAAGGGAAGGTTAGGGAGGGGTGCGCCCTTACGCTAGACGATGAAAGTCAGGTTATCGATGGAGCTGTCGTTGGCCATCAGCTCCACCTTGCGCAGAGCGATCTGCCAGGAGCCGTTTTCGCGCCGCAGCTTGTGCTGGACGCGGCCGGGCAGCGTGTGCTGCACGCCGCGCCGCAGCTCAAACAGCGCCAGGTAGGACGAGACCTCGATCTCGTCGCCTGTGACGCCTGTGATCTCGACGTTGCTGATCATGTGGCGCGTCCGCGAGGCCGGGTCCTGGGCGTGCGCCATGTCGCTCTGGATGCGCCAGATGCGATCCGCGATGCGGTTCCTGTTATCGTAGATGAAGGAGACGTGCTTCTTGGGATCGATGTCCGGCCGGTTGGTCGGTACCCAGTAGACGGCATCCTCTGTGAACAGCTCCAGCCAGTCGTCGAACTTCCGCTCGTCGATGAGCCGCGCCTCGTGATAGAGGAACTGCTCGATCTCTCGCAGGTCAGGCTTTTCGGGCATAGTAAGCTTCTCCCTTTTCCTCTTTAACGCCGAGTGCGGTCCGGCCCTAGCTGAGGAGCTTCTTCCACTGGCGGAAGATGCCGCGCCAGGTCACCTCGCCGCTGGTGGGGTTGGAGATGCTGCCGTCCTCGTGGCTCTCGTCGAACTCGATGCCGCGCTCCATGATCACCCAATCGTTGCCCTTGGTGGCGCGCAGGCCGATGGGGATGCGGGTAAAGGCGACCTCCTGGTCGTCCGGGCCGATGAAGCCGGAGGGACCAAAGCCCTCTTCGTGCAGGCGCAGACGCTTCTCGTTGACCTCGTCCGGGGCGCCTTCCAGCATCGTCATGTGCAGCTGCACCTCGGTGCGGGTCGGCGTTATCGGGTAGATGACGCGGACCTGCAGGCCCAGCAGAGCCAGGTTGGGGAAGACGATGAAGTGGACCTCGCCCAGGCCGGCCTCGAAGGAGGCGTGGCCGTTGCCGAGGTCCCAGACCCGGCGCTTGGCCGCTTCGACGCGGTCGTAGCTGATCATGCCGTTGGAGCGGCGCTTGGCGATCTCCAGCATCGTGGCGTGGACGATCGGGAAGTGGTAGCTATCGACGGTGTTTTCCAGCTGTAGCTTCCAGTTGCCGTTGTAGCCGTATTTCTGGACGCCGGCGTCCACCGTCAGCTTGCCCTGCGGCCACTGCTCGATGAACTGGTCGATCTTCTTGGTAGCATTGCCCAGGTGCTCCAGCAGCGTGGGGCCTTCCGGCACTAGCCTGGCGAAGATGAAGCCGCGATAGTCATCGACGCAGGCGACCGGGACCAGTCCCAGCTCCGCCTGGTTGAAGCCCTTGCCATAGAGCTCCGGGCCGGTGACGCCGACAAGGTCACCCTTGTTGCTGTAGACCCAGCCGTGGTAGGAGCAGCGGAAGTAGTTGGAGTTGCCGTACTCCTCCTGGCAGACGGTCGTGCCCTTATGGCGGCAGCGGTTGTAGAGGACGTAGATACGGTTGTCGTCGGCGTGGCGGGTCAGGATGACCGGCTGCGTGCCGACGAATGTCGACTTGTAGTCGCCGCCGCGTGGGATCTCGCTCTCGTGGCCCACGTAGACCCAGCCGGAGTGGAAGATACGCTCCATCTCCAGCTCGAAGATCTTCTCGTCGCTGTAGACGCTGCCGTGAACCCGGAACTGCTCCGGCGTCTCGATCATCAACTCGTCGAGGTTGACTTCGGGTCGCGTGACCATGTCGGCCTCCTTGGTGCCTGCAAGATTATTTGCTTAGGAAAGTTATCTACATTTTGCACTACTCTTGAGCGATGTCAATCTGGGTTATAGCTTGCGCCAGGCGACGATATCGCCAGAGAGTTCCAGGTCTGGGCTGAAGCCAGTAGCGGCAGCGCCAGTCTTGTCAACGCAGCCAAACTCTCGAGAATTTTACAAGCCGTTTACATCCATTAACCGCGGCTTTATGTAGAGCGCCTAGTCTTGTGGGCGGATGAAAGTTGTAACGCTCGGCCGGCTGCGCAGCAGCGCCGTTTTTCTACGCCGGCCTCTTAGTCCACAGTCCATTGCCTGATCAAGTGAGGAAAGGAGAACCCAATTTCATGTCCCTCACCGGCCTGAGGCTGCTTCTGCATAAGCGCGGCCTCTTTTTTCTAGCGGTAGGCCTGTTGGGCCTGCTGAGCCTCGCGTTCCTGGCGTGCAGCAGCAATAACAGTGAGAAGACCCCGACTGCCACTCAGTCGGCGACGAATGTGACGGCGTTCTGTCCACCAGCAGGGTCCGCGAACGCGCTCACGGGCGCTGGCGCGACCTTCCCCTTCCCGCTCTACTCCAAGTGGATCGACCAGTACAACAAGCTGTGCAGCGTCAAGATCAACTACCAGTCCATTGGTTCTGGTGGCGGCATCAACCAGATCACGCAAAAGACGGTCGATTACGGTGCTAGCGACGGCATAATGACGGCCCAGCAAGAGTCCGCGGCGGTTGCGGCCGGCGGCCCGATCATGCACATCCCGATGACCAGCGGCGCCGTCGCCGTTGTCGTCAACCTTTCGGGCATCCAGCGGGGACAGCTAAAGCTGTCGTCAGATGTGCTGGCAGACATCTACCTGAAGAAGATCACCAAGTGGAATGACGCCCGCATCACGGCGCTCAACACCGGCGTCAACCTGCCCAGCAGTGACATCACGGTCGCCCACCGTTCGGATGGCTCCGGCACCACCTTCATCTTCACCAACTACCTGAGCAAGGTGAGCCAGGACTGGAAGGACACCGTCGGGAACGCAACCTCGGTCAAGTGGCCCGGGGACGTTGGCGGCGAGGGCAACGAGGGCGTGGCCAACCAGGTGCGCCAGATCTCCGGCGCCATCGGCTACGTGGAGCTGGCCTATGCCACGCAGAACAACCTCACCTGGGCCGCGATGAAAAACAAGGGTGGCAAGTTCGTGGAGCCCGGCCTGGACGCGACGACCGCCGCGGCGACCGGTATCCCGCTGACGGACGACATGAAGGTCCTGATCACGGACTCCGACAACCCGAACGCCTACCCGATCGCGGGATTCAGCTGGGTGCTCGTCTACACCAACCAGCCGGACCCGGCCAAGGGCCGCGCCCTGGCAGCTTACCTCTGGTGGTCCATCCACGATGGCCAGGCCTTTGCCAGGGACCTCCTCTACGGCCCGCTCTCGGCGGACGTAGTCAAGAAGGCCGAAGCGGAAATCAAGGCATTGAATTGCGGCGGCACCCCCTGCCTTCAGGCATCCTAGCAGCCTGAGACACCGCCGCCGGAGGGGGCCTGAGCCATCAGGTCCCCTCCGTTGGATACTGGGAGAAGGGAGGAGGTAACGGGCATGGAGAGAGACGCACAAGCCTTGGCGGCGCCGGTGTTGCGACGACACGGGCGCATCCCCAACATTGGAGATACCCTTTTCAGAGGCGCCGCCATGATGGCCGGCCTGTCAGTTCTGCTGGTGGTCGGGCTCATGCTATATGAGCTGGTCGACAAGTCCCGGCTCTCGCTCGACAAGTTCGGTATTGGGTTCCTGACCGGTACCACCTGGGACCCGGTGGACGAGGTGTTTGGGGCGGCGCCTGCCATCTACGGCACCCTGGTCAGCGCGGGAATCGCGCTGTTAGTGGCGCTGCCGATCAGCATCGGCGCTGCCATCTTCCTGGCGGAAATGGCGCCGTCTTGGCTGCGCAACCCGCTATCTTTCGTGGTGGAGATGCTGGCCGCCATTCCCAGTGTCGTTTACGGTCTCTGGGCCCTTTATGTTCTAGTGCCCTGGGTAGGCGACCCGGTGGAGACAACCCTACGGGATTACCTGTCCTTCATTCCGCTGTTCAATGGACCAATTCGCGGTGGCTACGGCATGCTGGCCGCGGGCCTGATCCTGGCGATCATGATCCTGCCAATCATCACCGCCATCTCCCGCGATCTCATGCAGGCGGTTCCCAACAGCCAGCGCGAGGCGATGCTGGCCCTGGGCGCCACCAAGTGGGAAGTGGTGACCGGGGCCATCATCCCCTACTGTCGCTCCGGCCTGGTGGGGGCCTCCATCCTGGGCCTGGGACGCGCGTTGGGCGAAACGATGGCCGTGCTGATGGTCATCGGCAAGGACTACAACATCTCCAGCTCGCTCTTCAGGCCGGCCAGCACCGCCGCGACAACCATCGCCAGCGAATTCAATGAAGCCACCTATCCCCTGTACATCTCATCGTTGGTGGAACTGGGGCTGATCCTGCTTGGCATCACACTGCTGGTAAACGTCCTGGCGCACCTGCTGGTCTGGCGCGTGGCGCCGGCTCCCGGGGAGGTCCGAGAATGAATAGGGACGTCGCCTACCACCGTCGCAAGCTTACGAATACGGTGATGCTGGCCTGCTGCGCCGCGTCCGCGCTCGCCGCGGCAACGGTCGTCTTTGTGATTCTCGGCTATCTGTTCATCAAGGGCATCAACTACCTTAACGTTGACTTTTTCGTAAAGGGTCCCGCGCCGCTGGGAGAACCCGGCGGTGGCGTCGCTCCATCGATTGTCGGATCGGCGATAACCGTGGGCATTGCCACCGTTATCGGCGTACCGGTCGGCATCGGCACCGGCATCTTTCTTTCGGAGTATGCCGGGCCGCGTGCAGCCGCTATCATCCGATTCACGGCGGACATCCTCACAGGCATTCCCTCCATCGTTATAGGGATTTTCGTTTACGGCCTGATCGTCGTTGAGATGGGGCACTTTTCGGCGCTGGCGGCGGGAGTCGCCCTGGCGGTGATCATGCTGCCTATCCTGGCCCGCTCCAGTGAAGAGATGCTAAAGCTGGTACCGCAATCGCAGCGCGAAGCGGCATTGGCCCTGGGGATCAGCCGCTGGCGCACAATCGTCAGCGTAGTGCTGCCAGGTGCGCGGGCCGGTCTGATCACCGGCTCACTCCTGGCGATGGCCCGCGCCGCCGGCGAGACGGCGCCGCTGATCTTCACAGCGCTGGGTAACCGCTTCATGACCACAAGCGTCACCGGCGGGCCCATCGATGCCCTGCCTTTGCGCATCTGGCGTTACGGCATTGGCCCCTACGACGAGTGGCACCAGCAGGCCTGGGCGGCATCCTTCGTGCTGGTGATGCTGGTCTTCCTTGTCAGCCTGGTCGCTCGCCTGGCGCTTGCGAAACGCGGCTAGAAGGGACGATAGTATGAAAAGCCAGCCTACAACCCATATTCCGGACTTCTTGATGGCGACGGACGAACTCGACACCAACAATCTACCTATTGAGACCACCCCCGACGCCGGTCTGCAGGCGAGGGGCCTTAACGCCTGGTACGGCAGCTTCCAGGCGCTGCGCGATGTCACACTCAACGTATCCGCCCGTCACGTCACCGCGATCATGGGGCCTTCCGGCTGCGGCAAGTCCACACTGATCCGCTGCTTTAACCGCATGCACGAGTCCGCTCCCAGGGCCAAGGCCACCGGCGAAGTGCTGCTCAGTGGCGACAACATCTACGCCAGCAACGTCGACCCGGTCATGGTGCGGCGTCGCGTGGGCATGGTCTTCCAGAAGCCGAACCCCTTCCCGACCGCCAGCATCTTCGACAACGTGGCGGCCGGCCTCAAGCTCAACGGCTTCATGACGCGCCGCGCGGGATTCAGCGATGCCGTGGAGCAGAGCCTGCGCCACGCAGCGCTCTGGGATGAGGTCAAGGACAAGCTGAACAGCGCCGCCACCGAGCTCTCCGGCGGCCAGCAGCAGCGTCTCTGCATCGCGCGGGCGCTGGCCGTGGAGCCAGAGGTCTTGCTGATGGACGAGCCCTGCTCCGCGCTCGACCCGATATCTACGTTGAAAATCGAAGAGTTGATGCGTGACCTGGCGGAGCGCTACACGATCGCCATCGTTACTCACAACATGCAGCAGGCGGCGCGCGTCTCCGACTTCACGGCAGTGATGATGATGGCGGATGACCGTGCCGGCGAGCTCATCGAGTTCGGCCAGACGCGGCAGGTCTTCACGCAGCCCAAAGAAAAGCGCACGGAAGACTACATCACAGGCCGCTTCGGCTAGGCCGCCTCTCGATGGCCGCTCAGCCTGAGCTCTATCGAGGGGTGAGCGGGAGCAGGCCTTTCCTCGCTATGATAGGGCCAGCTGCTGGCGCGGCTGGCCCATGATCATCGACCTGCATCACCACTTCTCGCCCACGGTCTATACGGAAGCCATGAGCAAGCGCTCGCCGGTGTTCCGCGTCGCGCGGCCGGGCGGTACGCTCT
>DASRHH010000205.1:0-5155 GCA_035650635.1 Dehalococcoidia bacterium
TGGTCGCCGGCGCGGGTCTGCCCGGGCCCGCCGGGGCCGATGCCCACCATCTCCACCGAACGGTGGCTGATGGTGTGCAGGCCGTCCGGTGTAAAGTTCTCCACGGAGAACTTCCAGTTGGCCGGGAAGCGCCACTTGAGGACACCGCCAATCACCTCGGAGCCGCCGGGGCTGCCGTCGCGGTGGTCCAGCAAGAGGTCCAGGTAGAGCTTCATGTTGCCCAGGTACTCTTCGAAGCTAGGCGCGTCAGGGTCCCAGTTGGCCCAGATGCTTCCTTTGTAGTTGACTACGTGCGGCGGCTGGATCAGGCCCCACTTCTGCTTGTCCAGTTGGGCCTGGTACATATCGTTGTAGTGGGGCACGCCTAGCAGCTGTCCCGGCACCTTCACCAGGTTGCCATCGGTGGAGTAGGACCAGCCGTGGTAGGGACAGCTGAACACGGGAACGTTGCCCTCGTCGTAGCGGCAGACCTTCATGCCGCGGTGGCGACAGGTGTTGAGCAGGACGTGAATGTTGTTCTGCTTGTCCCGCGTTAGCAGGACGGACTCCTCACCCATAGAGGAGACGAAGTAATCGTCCGGGTTGGGAACCTGGCTCTCGTGACCGACGAAGAGCCAGGTTCGAGTGAAGATCTGCTCTAGCTCTTGCTTGTAGATTTCGTCGTTGACAAAGACCTCACGACTGATTTCGCCCTCCTCGATGTTGACGAGGTCTCGCGAAGAGAAGCGGCGGGTTTCGATAGCCACGGTGTTCCCTCCTCTATTTAGAGACGAACCCTCTCTGCTGGCGGTATAGCATGCCGCGAATGAGGCGTCAAGCCAAGACAATTCGGCGGAACGAAACTGTGTCGGATGCTTTACACCGTCATGATGAGGCCTTATATTTGCGACACCCATCCGCAATAAGGGAGCTTTCCAGATGCCACAACTCAGTGTCGACCAGTTTCGCAAGTTTTCCATGGACCTCTTTGCCGCCGCGGGCGCCAGCAAGGCCGAATCCACGGCGGTAACCGATTCCCTGATCTTCGCCAGCCTGCACGGCCACGATACGCACGGCGCCGGCCACCTGCCGCTCTATATCAACAACTACCTGGGAATCGGCCCGTTTGGCGGCTCCGTAAACAAGGATGGCAAAGTGACCATCGTCAAGGAGTCGCCGGCGACGATCGCGATCGACGCCAACTGGTGCCTGGGCCAGAAAGTGGCCATGGACGCCACGCAGATGGTCATCGAGAAGGCGAAGGTTACCGGCATCGCGGCCGCCACGATGTACCAGTGCACCCATACCGGCGCCCTCGGCTACTTTGTCTATGAGATCGTCAAGAATGACATGATCGGCCTGGCGTTTACTGGCGCCGCTGCCGTCTCGCCGCCCTGGGGCGGCGCCGAGCGTATGCTGGGCACCAACCCGCTCTCCATCGGCGTGCCGGCGGGCAAGGAGTACCCGCTGCTTATCGACATGGCGACGTCCTCCAACACCTGGGCGGGCATCGGTCCGCTGCTGGCCAGCGGCAAGATCCCCGACGGCATGCTGCTCAACGACGACGGTGAGCCGAGCAACGACCCGCGCGACTTCAGCCGCCCCGGCGCGGAGCAGCGGGGCGCCATGCAGAACATGGGCGGTGGCCACAAGGGCTACGCCCTGCAGCTGGCTGTCGAGATGCTGGGCGCGGTCTGGCCCGGCCTGATTACCGGCAACGAGAACTTCGCGACCGGCAAGTTCAACAACCCGACCTCGATCATCGCCATCAACGTCAGCTTCTTCCAGGACCTGCAGGCCTTCAAGGACAAGATCGACTCGCGCATCCGCGAGATCAAGAGTTCGAAGAAGAAGTCGGGAGTCGACGAGATCCTGATCCCGGGCGAGCGCGGCTTCAAGGCCCAGGAGCGCCGGGTGAAAGAGGGCATCCCGATCATCGACCACTACTGGCACGAGATCGTGGGGCTGGCTGAGAAGCTGAACGTACCTCTGCCGGAGGGAGAGCCTGTTCACTAGCCCACTGCGGCCAGTGCATATGACCGGCCCAAATGGGCCGGTCATATTTTAGCTGCAAGGAGTCGACATAACGATGGCCAACTGGCTGGAGTTCGAGGATCAGGGGCCGCGCCTGGCGGACGCCGTGCGCGGCTGCTTTGAGGCCAGCCGTGAGGCCACGATGGCCACGCTGCGCAAGGATGGCTCGCCGCGCATCAGCGGCATCGAGACGCTGTTCTGGCGCGGCGACCTCTGGCTGGGGATGATGCCGGGCTCGCGCAAGGTAGCCGACCTTGAACGCGACCCGCGCCTCGCGCTGCACAGTGCCACTGGCCAGGCAGGCAAGACCGCGGACGCCAAACTCTCAGGTCGAGCGATCGCGGTACAGGACACCACCACCATCGAAGCGTTTCGCGAAGAGTTTCGCCGCAGTAGGGGCGAAGCGCCTGACGGACCGATCGCCCTATTCCTGCTCGACGTCGAGGAATCTGTGCTGACCTACGTGGAAGGCGAGGAGCTGGTCATCGAATCGTGGCGCGCCGGCGAGCGACCGCGGCGGCGGACGCGCCGCTGAACGCGGATCGGGAGCCTAACGGCCCGATTTGTTATCGATGGTGGAGACGGAGGGGAATTGAACCCCTCGTCCAGCTGAAGACTGGCCCGGATCTACTACAAGCTTAGCCGGCGCTTTGATCTCGGTTGCGGTACCGTAGCCGACCACGTTTCCCGCAACCCAGCCGATAGTCTTTGGCGACGCTTATCGGCGTGACGCCGCCGCACCTCAGCTTTGTGTCGTCGATCCCTCGCCAGCCGAGGATAGGCTCAGGTCGACGTGACTGCTATTTAGGCAGCCAGGGCGTATTCTTGTTCGCCAGTTACTTTTTGCCACCTGTTTAACGAGGGCTTGTGGCGACCTCGGCTTGCTATCCGGGTTCAACCTTCCCTGTCGAACCCTTTCGTCCCCGTGCACCTATTATAACAGAGAGATAGCACAGATGTCCCGAATTCAGGCGATCGGGCGGAACTCGAACTCGGCGATCGAAAGACCCAACTCGACGCGGGCCATGAAGCCGGCCATCGTATCGACGTTGTTGGCCGTGTGCTGGTGCATCGCCATGACGTCGCGCATAAAGCGCTGGATCGGATTGCGCTGGTAGACCACGGCGCCTCCGCCGCTCTCCAGCAGGCTCTTGATGACCCGAGAGCAGGTGTCCAGGGCACGGATCTGGTGCCAGCGATAGCGCGTGCGGTCCTCCATGCTGATCTTCCGGCCAGCCTCTGCCTGCTCCATCGCCTCGCGGAAGTCGCGCATGACCTGCAGCTCCACGGCGTCGATCTCGGCAGCCGCATGGGCGACGCGCAGCTGCAGGTAAGGGTCCTCGCTGGCGGGCCGGCGGTCCATGGCGCGGACTCGCTCGCCGGCCTGGCGGCAGAACTCGGCGTAAGCGCCTTTGGCCGCGCCAATCGCCGGCATCGAGAGGCAGGCGCCGAAGACCGAGAGGAACGGCAGCCGGAAGATCGGGCCCGGGTTCACCTCCAGGCCGGGCCCCTGCCCGTTGCAGCACTCGGCCCAGCCCATCGACCGGTGCTCCGGAACGAAGGCGTCCTCCACGATGATGCTCTTGCTGCCGGTGCCGGAGAGCCCCATGACGTACCAGTCGTCATCAATACGATACTCCGGCAGTGGCACCAGGAATATCCGCTGCTGCGGTGTCCCTTGCGCATCGGCTACGATACCACCCAAGACCACCCAGGTCGCGTGGTCGCAGCCGCTGGAAAACGACCAGCGCCCGGACAGGTGATAGCCGCCCTTTACGCGCTCCACCTTGCCGGTGGGCGCATAAGAAGAGGAAACAATGGTGTTGACGTCGTCGCCGAAGAGATCGTCCTGCGCCTCCTTGGGCAGCTGGGCGAACTGGAAGGGGTGTACCGCCAGCACCCCGGCGATCCAGGAGCTGGAGGTACAGACCTTGCCCAGCTCAATCACGGCCTGATAGAACTCCTCCGGAGTGGCCTCCAGGCCACCGTAGCGCTTGGCCTGCAGCGCACGAGTGAAGCCGGCCTGCTTGAACTCCTCGACCGTTTCTTCGGGGAGCTTGCGCTCTTGTTCCGCTCGCTCGACGCGCGAGCGGATGGCGTCTGTCATCGATTTCGCCTTCTCGACCAGCCCCAACTCGCCGACTGCCGCCATGACGAACCCTCCTTAATATTTCAAGGAATCGAAAGTAGGGAAATTATAGCAGCGCTGTAAAGCCTAAACGCGGTGCCGCATGGCCCGCTGGATCTGCCGCTCGGCGTCGCGCTTGGCGACCGCGGCCCGCTTGTCATAACTCCGCTTACCGCGCGCCAGACCGATCTCCAGCTTGGCCCGGCCGCGCTTGAGGTAAAGCCGCAGCGGCACGATGGTCATGCCGCCGGCATCAAGCGCGCGCGCCAGCTCGCGGATCTCCTTGCGGTGCAGCAGCAGGCGCCGGCTGCGGGTCGGTTCGTGGTTTTGCTTGTCGGCCGGCGGATAGCGGGCGATGTGCGCACCGACAAGCCAGAGCTCATCGTCCTGGGGGCGGACGTAGCCCTCGCGGATGCTAGCGTGGCCCTGGCGCACGGACTTGATCTCCGTGCCAGTGAGGGAAATGCCGGCCTCCAGGGTCTGCAGGATATCGTAGTCGTGGAAGGCCTTGCGGTTGACCGCCACGGTCTTTTCGTCCTGTCCGTCGCCTCTACGCAGGGGAGAGCTTGACATAACGTCAACGTGCCGTGCGGATCTGCTGGCGCAGATAATCGATGGCGGCGAAGAGCTGAGGGCCAACGCCGGTGGTCGCCTCGGTGTCGCCGGGCGCCACGACGATATCTGGAGTCAGGCCGACGCCTTCGATGAGCTGGCCCTTGGGGGTGAGCCAGCGGGCGGCCGTCACATAGAGCGCGCCGCCGTTCGATAGCTCCACCAGGAAATTTACCGACCCCTTGCCGAACGTGGTCTGGCCGATCAACACGGCGCGGCCGTTATCCCGCAGCGCTGCTGAGAGAACCTCCGAGCCGCTGGCCGAGCCGGGGCCAACCAGTATCGCCAGCGGCAGATCGGTCGCCAGGCCGCCATCGGTGGCGTCCAGCTCGCTGCGCTTGCCGTTGCGATCGACCTCCGTGATGATCACGCCGCGGTTCATGAACATGTCGGTGATGTCCG
>DASRHH010000206.1:0-3760 GCA_035650635.1 Dehalococcoidia bacterium
AAATAGGAGGCCCCGCCCATGTCCTACGTAATCACTGACCCCTGCATCGACGTCATCGACAAGTCCTGCGTTGAGGTCTGTCCTGTCGATTGCATCCACCTCGAAGACGGAGTCGACCGCATGGAGTACATCAACCCCGACGAGTGCATCGACTGTGGTGCCTGCGAGCCTGTTTGTCCGGTGACCGCGATCTACACAGAGGACGATGTTCCGGCCGACAAGAAGGTGTTCACTGAGTTGAACGCCAACTGGTATACCGACCCCGATTCTGTCCGGGCGCAGGTGAATCAGCTCAAGCCACCCGCCTAGAGCCGCTCGAACACAGAAAGTGGCCGCGCCAATTGGCGCGGCCACTTTCTTTTGTCGCCGGCACTGCTTGTGTAGGGGCACGGCATGCCGTGCCCCTACCGATCTAGAGCGGATCCAGCTTCTCGCGCAGGACGTTAGCCAGGTTGGCGATGGGTACACGCGACTGCTCCATGCTGTCGCGCTCCCGGATCGTCACCGAGTCGTCCTCCAGCGTATCGAAGTCGACCGTCACGCAGAACGGCGTACCGATCTCGTCCTGGCGCCGGTAGCGCCGTCCGATGCTCTGGGCATCGTCGTACTGCGTTGTGAAGTGGGGTCGCAGGGCGTCCCAGACGCGCTGGCCGGTGGGCACCAGTTGCTCGTTTCGGGAGAGCGGCAGGACGGCCACCTTCACCGGCGCCAGCTCCGGCTTCAGCCGCATCAACACCCGCTTCTCGCCGCGCACTTCCTCCTCCACGTAGGAGTCGATGAGCAGCGTCAGGAAGCAGCGGTCCACGCCCATGGAGGGCTCGATGACGTAGGGGATGATGTGCTCTCCGCTGGCCTCGTCGAAGTAGCTCAGGGTGCGGCCGGCGGCCTGCGAGTGCGCCTTCAGGTCGAAGTCGGTGCGGTTGGCGATGCCCTCGATCTCGGCGAATCCGGCGAACGGGAAGTCGTACTCGATGTCGACCGTGCGCTTGGAGTAGTGCGAGAGCTCTTCCTGGGCGTGCTCGCGGATGCGCAAGTTCTCGTGCCGGATGCCCAGGCCGGTCCACCAGTTCATGCGGTCCTGGATCCAGCGCTCGTGCCACTCCTCATCGCTACCGGGGACCACAAAGTACTCCACCTCCATCTGCTCGAACTCGCGGTCGCGGAAGATGAAGTTGCCGGGCGTGATCTCGTTGCGGAACGCCTTGCCGACCTGTGCGATGCCGAACGGCAGCTTGCGGCGGGTTGTGGTCAGGACGTTATCGAAGTTGACGAAGATGCCCTGGGCGGTCTCCGGCCGCAGGTAGGCCACAGAGGCGTCGTCCTCCACCGGCCCGACGTAGGTCTTGAACATGAGGTTGAACATGCGCGGTGGCGTCAGCTCGCCACCGCACTCCGGGCAAGGGACACCCGTGATGTCGGCGCCGTCCGTGACCAGCTCGTCTGTGCGGAAGCGGCGCTTGCAGGACTTGCAGTCCACCATGGGGTCGGCGAACGTGTCGACATGGCCGCTGGCCTTCCAAACGGCCGGGTTCATAACGATCGCCGCGTCTAGGCCCACGACGTCGGAGCGCTCCTGGACGATCGCCCGCCACCAGGCGCGCTTGATGTTGTTCTTCAGCTCCACGCCCAGCGGGCCGTAGTCCCAGAACCCGCCGATGCCGCCGTAGATCTCGCTGCTCTGGAAGACGAAGCCGCGCCGCTTACACAGCGATACCAGCTGCTCCATGGTCAGACTACTGGGCATGGTTACTCACTTAAGATAAGGCTGGGATTTCCTTGCTGACGTTAGCAGCCAGCTCCTCCTACGTCAAAGCGGGCCCTTCTTGACAGGCTGGGACGCGCGCGCTAGCATCGCCTCTGAACTGGGGCCTGAAGGCCCCGGGACTTGGGGAGGAATAGACCTGATGCGTTTCATCTTCGGCCTGCTGTTGGGGTTGGCGCTGGGCGCCGGCATGGGCCTGCTGCTTGCCCCGCAGGCGGCCACGCCGCGCCGCTCCGCCGGGCGCGCGCCGGCCCCGCAACCAATCGAGGACCTGTAGCTATCGGCGGGGGAGCAGAGGTGGCAGCGCCGTGAATCAATCCGGCCAGAAGCTGCTCATCATCATCACCTCTGACTCCGACGCCGATACCCTGATCCACGAGCTTGTCGCTCGCGCTTATCCCGCGACCAAGGTCAGCAGCACCGGCGGCTTTCTGCGCCGCGGTAGCGCCACGATTTTTTCTGGAGTCGACGAGGGTGATGTCGACAACATCCTGGAGCTGATCCGGCGCGAGTGCCGCGCCCGCATAGAGACGGTGCCGGTGCAGGCGTTGCCCTTCCCCTCGACGGCCTTGCCGGCCGCGCCGGTGCAGGTGCGTGCCGGTGGCGCAATCGTCTTCGTGATCCCGGTGGAGCGCTTCGAGAAGACGTAGGCGTATAGCAAGGGCGACGAGATTCTTCGCTGTGCTCAGAATGACAATCCCGGATGTGTCACCCTGAGCGAAGCGAAGGGTCTCGCTTCACTCCGTCGCCGATTAGCTTAGGCGATGAAGAGCGGCGCCAGCACCAACGTCACGGTGCTGAGCAGTTTCACCAGCACGTGCAGGGACGGCCCCGCCGTGTCCTTGAACGGGTCGCCCACCGTATCGCCGACGACCGCCGCCTTGTGGGCCTCGGTGCCCTTGCCCAGGACGCCGCTTTCCTGCCCGGCCACAGCCGGCACCTGCAGGCTGCCGGCCTCGATGTACTTCTTGGCGTTGTCCCAGGCGCCGCCGACGTTGTTGAAGAACGTGGCCAGCACAATGCCGCCGATGGTGCCAACCATCAGCATGCCTGCCACCGCCAGCCAGCCGGAGGAGTTCTCCAGCTCTTGTCCGCCGACAAATACCGACTCACTGCGGGTAAAGCGGAAGATCAGTCCCACCGTCACCGGCAGCCCGACCGCCAGAATGCCCGGCACGATCATCTCGTGCAGGGCAGCACGGGCAGTGATATCGACTGCGCGCCCGTAGTCCGGCCGGGAGGTGCCGGCCATGATGCCGGGGTCTTCGCGGAACTGACGACGCACCTCTTCAATGATCTTGGCGGCAGCGTTGCCGACCGCGCGGATCGCGAAGGAAGAGAAGACGAAGACCAGCATGACGCCCAGCAGCCCGCCGACGAAGACGTCCACCTGCGAGAGGTCAATCGGCAGGTTGCTGGTCAGCGGCACACCCAGGCGCTCCTTGACTTTGTCCAGGTAGGCGCTGAACAGCAGGAAGGCAGCCAGGCCGGCGGACGCCACGGCGTAACCCTTGGTCAGCGCCTTAGTCGTGTTGCCGACCGCATCCAGGTGGTCGGTGATCTCACGAGCGCTCGCTGGGGCGCCGGCCATCTCGTTGATGCCGCCGGCGTTGTCCGTGATCGGCCCGAAGGTGTCCATCGAGAGGATATAAGCGGCTGACATCAGCATGCCCATTGTCGCGACGGCCGTGCCGAAGACGCCGCTGGTGAAGCCCGGTACGCCGACGTCAGCGTGCGAGCCGAGGACGAAGGAGGCAACCAGCGCCACGCTGATCGTGATCGCCGTTGCGGCGGTCGTTTCCAGGCCGACTGCGGTGCCGGTGATGATGTTGGTCGCCGGGCCCGTTCGGGAGGCGTCGGCGATAGCGCGCACCGGGCGCCAGGCACCGGAGGTGTAGTACTGCGTGATGTAAACGAAGACGATGCCCGTGCCGATGCCTACGAGGCCGCAGAAGAAGAACCAGTACCAGGAGTCGCCCAGCATGACCTTGGTGGCGA
>DASRHH010000207.1:0-2165 GCA_035650635.1 Dehalococcoidia bacterium
GACCGGATAACGACCCAACTGCCACACGGCGCCGAAGAACACATCGAGCGCGATGCCGGGCGCCCAGAAAGCAAGGCTTGCCAGCGCGATACGCGAGGCCCAGGTGATGATTACACCGGTCATCAGCAGGACCAGACTCGCAAGCACACCGATCAGGCTCGGCGCGGCAGCCATGTGGGCCACACCGACCGCCCCGGTGAGTACGCCCAACACGGCTTGCCATAGCCTCCACGGTTGAGCGCTGCCGAGGCTGACCATGAGCAAACCGGGCGCAGGCCGGAGCAAGACATCGTCCAGCTCGCCGCGGGCGACCTTGCCCCCGAACCAGGCCAGGTTGGGCTCGATGAATGTCTCCAGCAGGCCGCTGACGATCTGGTATGCGCCGAGCAGGGCCAGCGCCTCGCCAATGTGCCAGCCCGCCAGCGTCGCGGTGTGCCCGTAGACGATGGCCAGCGTAGCCGCGCCGGCGGCTGCATTGACCAGTGCCAGTGCGCCCGCGAAGGCGAGATTGGCGCGATAGGCCAGCTCGCGTTGCAAGGAGGCCACAAAGATCAGCCCCAGCAGCCGTGCGTAGCGCATCCGGTCAACCTCCCACCGCTGTGTAGCGCCGAATGCCGCGCCGCCAGAGGACCCTGCACCCGGCGGCGAACGTGGCTACCCATACCACCTGCCAGAGATACCCGCCGACAATCTCCGCCTGAGTCACGCCGCTCACCGCGATCTCGACCGGGAAGCCCATCATGGCGCGGAACGGCAGCGCCTCACCCCACGGGCGGAGTCCCGGGGGGAACAGGGTGATGGGCGCGGCCACGCCGCCCAGCAGGAAGATCAGCGTGGATCCGAAGCCGACCACGCCGTGGGCCTGCTCTGTCCAGAACGCCGACAGCGCGAGCAGATAGGTGAAGAGGAACTGCAGTACGGCGGCCAGCAGCAACGCCGGCAGGGCCAGCGCGATATCGGTCGCTTGCAGGTGGACGCGCACCAGCAGCACTGCCGCCATCATCAGGGGCAGGCCGATCAGCAGATGCCAGAAGCGCAGCGCCAGGTTCTCGCCAAGCGGCTGTAGGACGACAGGGTGGGGCCGCAACAAATCGTCGGCCAATTCGCCGCTGTAGATGCGATTGGAGAACGTATGGTTCTCGTAGGAGACGGTGAGCAGGCGCACGAACAGCAGGACGACGTAGTAGGATGCGATGGAGCCCGCGCGCGGCAGCGCCGTCGTCCACACCGCCAGTCCGATCAGCGGCGGCGCCACCTGGTTGGCGACCAAGGTCACGATGAAGCTGCGCCCGGCCAGCCATTGCAGCACGGAGCGACGAAGGTAGGCGCCCAGGATGCGCAGAGTGTTCACGCTTCCATCCCCTGGCGATAGGCGCGGTCGATGACCGTTTCCAGAGGTGGTTCCTCGATGGCGAGATCCGCAACCGGCGCCTCGGACAGCACGTACGCCGTGATCGCCGCCACTTCCTCTCGCGGCAGGCGCAAGCGGACACAGCCCGCGTCCATCGATACGACCTCGCCGAAGCGTGACCAATCGGCCTGCGCCGGACCGGAGAGCCGCACCGTCATCAGCCTGTACGGAGCCAGCCGCTCGGCGAGCTGCGCCAGCGCGCCGTCATAGGCTACCGCGCCCCGGTCGATCAGGATGACGCGCCGGCACAGCGCCTCGACGTCGGCCATGTAGTGGCTCGTTAGCACCACCGTGGCCTTCGTCTCGGCGCTGTAGTCGCGGATGAACCGGCGGACTTCGGCGACCGCGCTGACGTCCAGACCGACCGACGGCTCATCGAGGAAGAGCACGCGTGGGCGGTAGAGCAAGGCGCAAGCGAGGCCACAGCGCATGCGTTCCCCCAGCGAGAGCGCCCGGACCTGTCGCTGCAGCAGCGGCTCCAGACCGAGCATCGCACTGAGGTCGGCGAGGTTACCTCGGAACGCCACGTCGTGCACGTCATAGAGCACCTGCTGGAAGCGCAGAGCATCGAGGACGGTGAGCTCAGGAGGTGCCGAGAGGGGCCGGCTGCCGCGCAGCAAGGCGATCTGGCGCAGAAAGCGGTAGTCGCGCCTCCAGGGCGCGTGGCCGAGCACCTGCACCAGGCCGGAGGTGGGATAAAGGAGGCCGCTCAGGAGCTTCAGAGTCGTCGTCTTGCCGGCGCCGTTGGGCCCGA
>DASRHH010000208.1:0-4364 GCA_035650635.1 Dehalococcoidia bacterium
GACGCTGCTGCTCTTCCCCTACGAGACGACGCTCTCCACGACGAAGCTGCTCTACGCCGGCATCTTCGAGCGCTACCCGGACCTGGTGCTGATCCTCTCGCACCTGGGCGGCGTATTGCCCTTCCTGGCGCGCCGTATCGACCTCGGCTTCGAGTCGGAGACATTCCCGCCGCGCTACAGACAGATCCCGCGCCGGCCCAGCGAGTACATGCCGAAGCTCTACCTGGACACCGCGCTCGGCTGGCACCGCCCCGCCTTCGAGTGCGCACAAGACCTGGTCGGCATCGAGCACATCGTTTACGGCAGCGACCACTTCATGCGCGGCGGCAAGTTCCGGCCCCGGATCGACGAGTTCCTGGCGGGCCTGAACTTACCAGCCGCCGACCTGGAGCGCATCTACGGCCGCAACGCCGAGGGTCTGCTCTTCAGCTAGCCGCTACTTGGTGCCGACGACCATGGACTCCGGCCCGATGAGGTGCTCTACCCGCGTCTCGCTGAACCCGACCTCTCGCATCCAGTTGCAGCAGTCGGCGCCGGTGTAGTCGAAGCCGCCCGGAGTCTCGATGAGCATGTTCAGGCTCATCAGCAGCCCCATCACGTTCTGGCTGCGGTCGTCGTCGATGATCGTGTCGTAGACGATGAGCGAGCCGCCCTTGGGGAGTGTATCGAACGCTTTCTTGAGGAGCAGCTTCTTCTGCTGCAGGTCCCAGTCGTGGATGATGTGGCCCATCAGGAGGACGTCCGCCGAAGGCAGCGGGTCCTCGAAGAAGTTCCCGGCGTAGAAGCGCAGGCGGTCGCTCAGTCCGGCCGCCGCGACGAACTCTTCGAATATCGGCTGGACTACCGGGAGGTCGAAGCCGCCGCCGGTAAGGTGCTGGTTCTGCAAGGCCACCTGCACTGGCAGGCCCCCTTCCGCAGCGCCGATATCCATGAAGGTCTGGTGCTTGTCCCAGGGAAACTTTTGCGCAATCGCCATCGCTGAGCCGGCGCTGATGCTGGTCATGGCGCGCATGAACTGTCGCAGCCGCGCCTTGTCGGCGTAGAGCTCGCCGAAGAAGTCGACTCCGTGCTTGGCCTCGTTCTGAGGTCTGCCCGTCTGCAGGCCTTCGGTCAGGGAGCCCCAGAACGGGTAGAGGCGCGCGTTCGCCATCTCCAGGAAGCCACCGATGTAGCTCGGCTTGTTGCGATCCAGGAAGGCGTCAGCCTCCGGGCTGTTGGCGTATTTGCCGTTGCTGCGCTGCAGGATGCGCAGTGCGACCAGAGCGTCGAAGAAGTCGGCGGCGCTGCGCTCGTGCAGTCCGAAGCGCTGGCGCAGCGTCTCGAGGTCTTGCGGCCCGGCGGCCAATTCAGTGAAGACACCCAGCTCGCAGGCGCTGAGCAGCGTCTTGGAGCCCCAGAATCCGAGGCCTACCATCATTATGTGGTCCGGCGTCACCTGTCCCGCCATGTCCACCTCCTAGGGGGATCTGCGGCCCATTATCGGCAGGCCGGGCGTCGGACGCTAGACGGCGCGCCAGGAAAATGCGCAGGCCGTGCGAAAAACGCACGGCCTGCGCTGGGGGGAGGGATTTCTCTGGCTGACTACTTGCCTTTGGCGTGCCCCTTTTCCTTGTGCTGTTTCATCACGGTACGGGCCGCGACTTCCTCAGCTCGCTTGCCGTAGCGGCCGGACTTCTTGGCGTCTTCCTTGATGTGCTCGTACTGTCGCTGTTCCTTCTCGCTGACGCCTCCCAAGTGCTTGCGTGCAGGCATTGCCATCGCCTCCATTTCAGGGGGCCCTCTGCCCCACGCCGTAAGCATAGGACAGGCAGGGCAGCAACCGCGTAGAAAGGCCGGCGCGCAAGATAACGAAGCGATAACAATCGCACAGGTGTTATTCGAAGAGGAACCAGTGCTTGCGGGGCAACCCTCGATAGGTCAGGCCGAACTTGGGTATGGCGACGTCCCTGATGATCTCGGCGGCCTTGCGCGGCTCATCGACGAGCGTCAGGTAAGCGAAGTCGTCCGGGTCTACGGTGCCCAATCCCAGGAACTGGTTGCGCATGTAGTCCAGCAGCGGCATCCAGAAATCCATTCCCATGAGGATGACGGGGAAATCGCGGATCTTCCTGGTCTGGATGAGTGTTAGCGTCTCGAAGATCTCATCCATCGTTCCCAGCCCACCCGGGCAGGCGATGAAGGCGTATGAGTACTTGACCAGCATAACCTTGCGCACGTAGAAGTGGCGGAAGGTCAGCCAGAGATCCAGGTAAGGGTTCGGCGTCTGCTCCTCCGGCAGGTCGATGTTGCAGCCGACGCTGCGACCGCCGTGCTCCCTGGCGCCACGATTGGCCGCCTCCATGATGCCGGGGCCGCCGCCGGTCATCACCGTGAAGCCTTGCTCCGCCAGCAAGCCTCCGGTCTCGCGGGCCATCTGATAGTAGGGGTGCTCCTCCTTGAAGCGCGCAGAGCCAAAGACAGTGACGCAGGGCCCCACGAAATGGAGCTTGCGATAGGCCCTGATGAACTCCAGGGCGATCTTGGCCACGCTGACGAGCTCGGAGCCGCGCCGTTGCGGCCCGGCCAGCAGCTTGCGTTCGTCTTCAGTAGTGGATGCTTTGCCCCAGGTAGTCGCCCTCAAGATGTTCCTCCCGATTATCAGCGGTCTCACCATTGTAGTCCGGCCCGCCCTAAGCTACCCCTTGGCGATTCAGCGACAATCTTGCAGAATAACGGCACTAGCCGCAGAGGAGGATCTGACACATGGCGCTGCCGACATCGACGAAGGGCGACGAACTGCTGACGGAGAAACGTAACGCAATCATCGGGACGATCCGCAAGGACGGCACGCCGCAGCTGACGCCGGTGACGTTCCTCTGGGATGGCGAGGCCCTGCGCTTCTCCACCACCAAGACCCGCGCCAAGTACTACAACCTGTTGCGCGACCCCCGGATCACCATCATCGTCGACGACCACGAGACCACCCGCTACGTCACACTCTACGGTAGCGCCGAGATCGACGACCGCCCCGAGCAGATCATCGACACGATCCGCGAGATTCGCCGCAAGTATCGCGGTCAGGCCGGTGCCGACTCCGTCACCGTTGAAGAGCTGCAGCGCGATACGCGCGTGTTGGTCACGGTGCGTCCTGAACGCATCGTCTAGCCTGCAGAGGAGTTTTCGCGAGTAACCTTACGTTAGCGCCGATTAAATCTCTGTAAAATAAGAGGCCAGTGCATCTCTAGTCGGCTATCCGGCGTTACTTATGTGTCAGAATGGCCCTGGAGGGAGACAAAAGTGCAGGCGGATTACTCCAACGCTGAAAAGATCATCGGCAACATCGAAAAGGTAATCGTCGGCAAGCATTCTGAGGTGGAGCTGGCGGTCATGGCTCTGGTGGCCGGCGGGCACCTCCTAATCGAAGACATCCCCGGTGTCGGCAAGACGATGCTGGCGCGCAGCCTGGCGCACTCCACCGGTTGCACCTTCGGGCGCATCCAGTTCACGCCGGACCTGCTGCCCGGCGACATCACCGGCGTCTCTATCTTCAACCAAAAGACCAGCGAGTTTGAGTTCCGTCCCGGGCCGATCGCCGGCCAGATCGTCCTGGCCGACGAGATCAACCGCGCTACGCCCAAGACCCAGTCCGCGCTGTTGGAGGCCATGGAGGAGCGGCAGTTCACGGTCGATGGGGTTACTCACCGACTGCCGGAGCCGTTCATGGTCATGGCCACGCAGAACCCGATTGAGTACGAGGGCACGTTCCCGCTTCCGGAGGCGCAGCTAGACCGCTTCCTGGTGCGGCTGCACCTGGGCTACCCGGCCGCAGAGGACGAGGTTGTCATCCTGGAGCGCCACCTGGACGGCGGACCGGTCGAGAACCTGGAGCGGGTCTGCGACGCCAACGACGTCCTGGCCCTGCAGTCCGACGTCAACGAGGTCTTTGTGCATGAGCTGGTCAAGCAGTTCATCGTCGCCATTGTGGACGCGACACGTCACCACGAGGGCGTCTATCTGGGCGCATCGCCGCGCGGCTCGCTCGCTTTGCAACGGCTGGGACAGGCCCGCGCCTTCCTGCGCGGCCGCGACTACGTGGAGCCGGAGGATGTGAAAGCGCTGGCTTACCCGGCGCTGGGACATCGCATCATCGTCAGCCCGGCTGCCCGCGTGCGGGGCGTGACCGCTGCTCAAGTGGTTGAGGAATGCGTGGAACGGGTGCCAGTGCCGGGCATCCGCGCCCGCTAAGGGGAGGGGTCGTTGGGCAAGCTCCGCCGGCTGTACCGGTTGGTACGGCGCAACTGGAACCTCATTTGCGCCAGCCTGGCGCTTATTGTCTCCATGACGCTCGGTGTCACCTCCGGGCACTGGATGTTCTATCGCGCCGG
>DASRHH010000209.1:0-5262 GCA_035650635.1 Dehalococcoidia bacterium
CACGATGGAGGCGGCGGCGATGCTGCGCGAAAGGGCGTCACCGTTGATGATCGGTTTCTGCGGCAGCGGGCACTCCGGCAGCGGGAAGGCGTCCAGCAGCAGGTACTGCGGCTCTAACCCCAGCTGCGAGAGCGCCTGCAGCATCGCCATGCGCGTCGCGCGCACGATGCCGATCTCGTCGACGACCTCGTGTGAGGCGAAGCCGACGCCCCAGGCGATGGCGGACCGCCGGATGTGCGCCGAGAGCTCCTCTCGCATCGGAGCTGGCACCACCTTGCTGTCCTGCACTTCAGGCAGCCAGCGGAAGCGGCAGTTAGGTGGCAGGATGACGGCCGCCGCGGCAACGGGCCCGGCCAGCGCGCCGCGGCCCACTTCGTCCAGGCCGGCAATCAGGTTCAGGCCCTGCGCCCAGAGGTTTCGCTCTTCGCGGAAAGAGGCTCTGAGAGTAGGATGACTGGGGTGTGCCCGGACTCCGTTCGGCGTCTGCTGGGGGCCGGATTCGTCTGTCTTTAGCAGCATTGCGGCTGTACTTGCGCGCATCTTAGCACGCCGGTTCGGCCGCAAGCTACTTCACGAAAAGGATGCCGGCCACCACCAATCCGTAGGCCACAACCAGGATCCGCAAGACGTGCCGGTTGAGCTTGCGCGCCAGGCCGGCGCCCGCATAGCCGCCGGCCAACGCGCCGCAGGCCATGACGATAGCAATGCCCCACTGCACCGGCCCGAACGCCGCGAAGTAGAGCACAGCCACAAAGTTAATCAACAGCGCCAGCAGCCCCTTAAGGGCGTTGAGGCGCTGCAGGTCATCCTTGATCAGTATCCCGAGGAACGCCAGCGTAACGATCCCCAGTCCGGCCCCGAAATAGCCTCCGTAGACTGCGACTACGAACATCAGACCTTGCAGCGATAGCGGGATGCGGTTGCCATCCTCGCTGGCGCCCAGCTTGTGGTGGACGGCGAAGTCGCCCAGGACGTCCTGGAACGCCAGGACGGTGCAGGCGAAGATGATGAGGAACGGAACAACGGCATCGAAGGCCGATTCCGGCGCCGCCAGCAGGATAATCGAGCCGACAAGCGAACCGGCGATGCAGGGGAGCAGCAGCCCCATCAGCCGGGCCCGTTGCACCACCAGCTCTCGCCGATAGCCCAGCGAGCCTCCGACAGTCCCCGGCCAGATGGCGACGGTGTTGGTGACGTTAGCGGTGACGGCAGGATAGCCGGCGGCTAATAACGCAGGGAAGCTTACAAGGGAGCCGCCGCCCGCAATGGCGTTGATAGCGCCGGCGGCGGTGGCGGCTCCCAGCAGTCCTGCACCTTCTAAAACGTCCACTGTAGATGAGAACTCTCTGGGGCTCGCTTCGCCTATTAAGGCACGGCGGGCCGTCTGGTGTCCACAACGGCTGGTGAGGGCATGGGCATCGGCTAAAGCGGCTGCACCCTATAATTGGTGTAGAGAAAGGCGGAATCGAGTGAAGAAAGTCCTGGTCGTCGATGACGAAGCGACCCTGACGGCGACCCTCCGTTACAACCTGGAGCGTGAGGGCTATACCGTCACGGTTGCTGCCGATGGCGAAGCCGCACTGGCCGCCGCGCGAGCCGACCGGCCTGACCTGGTGATCCTGGACCTGATGCTGCCGGTGATGGACGGCCTTGAGGTCTGCCGGCTGCTGCGACGCGAGTCCAGCGCGCCCATCTTGATGCTCACCGCCAAGGCTGGCGAGGTCGACAAGGTGGTGGGCCTGGAGCTGGGCGCCGACGACTACGTGACCAAGCCGTTCGGCATGCGAGAGCTGATCGCGCGGGTGCGGGCGTTGCTGCGCCGCCACGAGTCCGGACCGGCCGCCGAGGCCGACTCCGTGAGCGCCAGCGACCTGCGGGTAGACCTGCGCCGCCGCGAGGCATTCAAGGGGGACAAACCGCTTGTGCTCAAGCCGAAGGAGATGGAGCTGCTGACTTTCTTTCTGCGTAATCGCGGCCGCGTCTTCACGCGGGACCAGCTTCTCTCGCAGATCTGGGGCTACGACTACGCCGCCAACACTCGCACCATCGACGTCCACGTGCGCTGGCTGCGCCAAAAGATCGAGGACGACCCGGACCGGCCGACCCGCCTGATGACCATCCGCGGTACCGGTTATCGCTTCGACGGCTAGTATGAAGTTGCGCATCATCCTGGCGCTGGTTCTGCCGGTGGCGTTGGCATTCGTTGCGCTTGGCCTGGCAGGCGCCTTCCAGGAGCCAGTAGCCGCCATCATTGTCGCGCTGCTGGCGCTGGCCGGCGCGGCAGCACTGGGCTGGCTACTCGCAGAGACACTGCGGCTGCCGCTGACCCGTGTCGCCGCGGCAATGCGCTCGGCCGCGCGCGGCGACCTGCGCACGCGGCTGCCGGCGGACGAAAGCAGCGGCGCCGGTGAGCTGGTCGAGGCGTTCAACAGCATGGCGGAGAGCCTGGAGCGCCAGGTCGCTGAGGCCTCGCAGGAACGCAACCGCCTGCTGGCGGCCATCAACAGCAGCAGCGACGCCGTGGTCGCGGTCGATGAGGACGGGCGGGTCGCTTTCTGCAACCCTGTCGGCGAAGGCTTGTTTGGCCGGCCGCTCTCGGAGATCGTCGGCAGTCCTTTCGTCTGGCTGGCCGCGCAGGAGCAGCTGGTCGAGGCGCTGCGGGCAAGCCGGGAGCAGGGGCGGCCCCAGAGGCTTGTCATTGAGCGTCCGGGCGATCGTTACCTGGAGGTGACCACGACGCCGATCGAGGGCGCGGGAGAGTGGGCCGCTCTGGCCGTCTTTCACGACCTGACTGACGTCAAGCGCGTCGAGCGGGTGCGCCGCGATTTCGTGGCCAACGTTTCGCACGAGTTGCGAACGCCCCTGGCCTCCATTAAGGCCGTGATCGAGACGCTGCAACGCGGCGCCCTCAGCGAGCCCTCCGCAGCGCAGGACTTCCTTTCGCGCGCCGATAGCGAGGTCGACCGGTTGGCTCAGCTGGTAGAGGGGCTGCTGGAGCTATCGCGCATCGAGTCCGGCGACGTGCCGCTGCGCAGGGAGCAGGTCGATATCGCCGCACTTGTCGCCAGCGTCGTCGAAAGGCTGCAGCCGCAGGCGGAGAAGGGCGGCCTCGACATTACGACTGACCTCAGCGCTGGCCTACCGCCTTTGACCGGAGACAGCGAGCAGCTGGAGCGGGTTTTGCTCAACCTCCTGCACAACGCGATCAAGTTTACGCCGCCGGGCGGGTCGGTTTGCCTGAGCGCGGCCGCTTCCGACGGCTTCGTGGAGCTGGCAGTGCGCGACACTGGCAGCGGCATCGACGCGCGTGACCTGCGGCGCATCTTCGAGCGCTTCTACAAGGGCGACCGCGCCCGCGAGAAAGGCGGCACCGGCCTGGGGCTGGCCGTCGCCAAGCACATCGTGGAGGCGCATGGCGGCACGATTCGCGCGGAGAGTGAGCAGGGGCGCGGCTCCACTCTCAGCCTTCGCCTGCCGATCTAGCGGCGACTAGTTGCCGTTGGGAGTCAGGATGGAGCGGACCTCTCGCAGTTCGTCCTCGCTGAGGCGCCACTCGGCGGCGCGCACGTTGGCCTCCACCTGCTCAGGCCTGGTTGAGCCAGCGATGACGCTGCAGACCCCTGGCTGCGACGCCAGCCAGGCGATGGCCAGCTCGTTGATGGTGTGACCGGCCTGCTGCGTGAAAGCTTCCAGCTTCTCCAGCAGATCGTAGTTGGTGTCCGTCAGGACGCGTTGGGCGAAGGGGCTGCCGCCGGAAAGCCGCGCGCCCTCTGGGGCCGGCTGCCCGCGGTGGTACTTGCCTGTAAGGAAGCCGGCGGCCAGCGGGAAGTAGGGGATAAAGCCCGCGCCGTAGCGGCTGCAGAGCGACAACAGCTCCTGCTCCACGTCTCGGTTCAGCAGGTTGTAGTGGTTCTGCGCCGAGACGAACGGGTCCAGGTGCTCCGCCCGCGCCACCAGCTGTGCCTCCACGAATTGGGCCGGCGTGTAGTTAGAGCAGCCGATGTAGAGCACCAGGCCCTCGCGGATGAGGTCCTCTAGCGCCCGCAACGACTCCTCGACAGGTGTCAGGGGATCCGGATAGTGCATCTGGTAGAGGTCGATGTAGTCGGTGCCCAGCCGGCGCAGGCTGGCGATCACCGCCTGGCGGATGTAGCGGCGCGCGCCGCCCCGCTTCAGCGGGCCTTCGCCCATGGGGCCGGAGAACTTGGTGCCGATGATGACGTCCTGGCGCACGTCTTTAAGTGCCCGTCCCAGGTACTCCTCTGAGAGGCCCTGGTTGCCGTAGATGTCCGCCGTGTCGAAGAAGGTGATGCCGCTTTCCAACGCCTTCTGGACGACGGCTCGCGACTGCTCTTCGTCGCAGCGCATGCCGAAGTTGTTCGTGCCGAGACCGATGGCTGATACCTGCAGGCCGGAGCGCCCTACGGAGCGGAAGTCCATGCGAATTGCCTCCCTGAACATCTGGCTGGAACGCTATGGTACAGCACTGCGTGTCTCTTGACACGTATGGGCGGCATGCTACCATACGCCCACGGCCGGGCCCCTGAGGGCCAACGAGCACCGCCTCTTCCAAGGAGCAACACCGCATGGGACTGTCCACCGCCGATATCTCTGAGCTTGCCGCCGCGCTGACGCAGGCGGAGTCTGCGCGTGCGCCGATAGCGCCGCTGACCGCTCGCTACCCGGAGATGGGGCAGGAGGACGCCTACGCCGTGCAGCGCGTCAACATGGCGGCGAAAATCACCGCCGGCGCGAAGCTCGTCGGCTGGAAGGTCGGCCTGACCAGCAAGGCGATGCAGGAGATGTTTGGCGTCGATACGCCGGACTTCGGCCAGCTGCTCGACTTCATGATCCAGGACAGCGGCTCTACGATCAGCCGCGAAGTCCTGATCCAGCCGCGCATTGAGCCGGAGATCGCCTTCATCCTCTCGGCCGATTTGCAGGGCCCGGGCGTCTCACTGGAGGACGTGCTTGCCGCGACCGAGGCCGTGCTGCCTTCGCTGGAGATTATCGATAGCCGCATCGCCGACTGGAAGATCAAGCTGCCGGACACCATCGCCGATAACGCTTCCTGCGGGCGTGTGATCCTGGGCAGGGAGCGCGTGGTGGCGGACTCGCTGGACCTTTCGGCGGTGCAGATGACGTTCCGCAAGGACGGCGAGGATCTGAGCCAGGCAACCGGTGCCGCTGTCCTGGGCAACCCGGCGAACGCTGTCGCCTGGCTGGCCAACACGCTTGGCCAGTTCGGCGAGAAGCTGAAGG
>DASRHH010000210.1:0-2371 GCA_035650635.1 Dehalococcoidia bacterium
CCTGCCGCAGCCGTGCATCGCCGTAGCGCTCACTGCCTACAACGACGAGCTCTCGATCGCCGGTGCCGTGCGCGACTTCAAAGAGCAGCCGGGCGTGGAGAGCGTTATCGTCGTCGACAACAACTGCCACGACGAGACTGCTCAGCGTGCGGGAGCCGCCGGAGCGCAGGTGGTGCGGGAGCCGCTGCAGGGCTACGGCTACGCCTGCCGGCGCGGCCTGAGCGAAGCCCTGGCAACGGGCGCCGACATCATCGTCCTCTCCGAGGGAGACGGCACCTTCTCCGCTCACGACATCGCCAAGCTTGTGCCCTTCCTGGCCGATGCCGACATGGTGATGGGCAACCGAATAACGCCTGGCCTTGTCGACCGGGAGTCGCAGATGGACACGTTCTTCGTCTGGGGCAACCAGCTGGGCGCCAAGCTGCTGCAGCTGCGCTTCTGGGATTGGCGCTTCATGGGCAAGGTCCGCATCAGCGACCTTGGCTGCACCTTTCGTGCCATCCGCCGCGAGGCCCTGGCGGAGATCATCGACGAGCTGGGCGTCGGCGGGAGCCACTTCTCGCCGGAGATGATCATGGTCTCTTTAAGGAAGGGCCAAACTGTCGTCGAGGTACCTGTAACGTTCTGGCCCCGGGTGGGTGTCTCTAAGGGTGCCAGTAACCTTATCAAAGCTCTGGCCATTGGTATCTCGATGTTCTGGATGATCTTGAGCTTCCCGATGACAGTCCGCACCGCCCTGCCGGAGCCGCAGCACTCGCTGCTCCATACCTGGTGGCCCCGCCGATGAGCGCTGCCGAGCTTGCTCCGGCCACATCTTCGAGGCGGCTCTGGAGTGACCTGGCCCAGGTCTGGGTCGCGGTCACTCTGACCAACGTCCTCTTCTACCTGTTCCAGATCATGGTCGTGCGCGGCCTCGGGCCCGGCGACTACGGACTCTTCGGCGCGCTCCTTGGCATCGTTTACCTGGCGGCCGCCGCTTCCAACGCGATCAACGCCTGCGTGGCTGGAGTCATCGCCAGGCAGGCCGCCGGCGAAGGCGCCGATGCCCGTAAGGCGGCCGGGGCCGCCCTGGGCCAGATGCTCATCGTCGCCGGCGTGGTCTTTGCCCTGGTGTGCCTGGCCGCTCCGTTCCTGCGTATGTACCTGCACGGCCACAGCCTGCTGCCCATCCTGCTGACCAACGTACTGCTTTTCCTGGCCCTGGTTGGGCCGGTGGTCCAGGGCGCCCTGTTGGGCGAGCAACGTTTCGCCTGGTATTCCGCCAGCCAGCTGCTGAACGGCGGCAGCCGGCTGCTCCTGGGCGGGCTGGCCATTGCCTTGGGGTTCGGCGTCGCCGGAGCCCTGGGCGCCGTCGTCGTCGCCCTCACAGCGACGATGCTCTTGGGCCTGGCGGTGGCACAGCCGCGGCTTACGGTCTCCTGGCGCTCGCTGCGCTCAGGCCCGCTGGGGCCGATCCTGCTGCCGATGGCTGTCGGGTTCCTGGCGATCAGCATGCCGACCAGCGCCGATGTCCTGGTGGCGCGGCACTTCTTCGCCTCGCACGAGGCCGGCCTCTACGCCGGCGTGGCCGCTCTAGGGCGGATCATTCTCTTCCTGCCGCTGAGCGTCTCGTTGGTGCTCTATCCCAAGATCGCGCAGGATGCCGCCGCCGGCCGCTCCAGCGAGCGCTATCTGCCGATCGGCGTGGGCCTGAGCTGCCTGCTCGCTGGCGCCGCGACGCTTGTGCTGGCGCTGGCGCCGCGCTTTGTCCTGACGCATGCGCTCGGCACGGAGTACGCCGGCGCACAAAACATCCTGGCGCCGTACGCAATAGCCAGTTTCCTGTTTTCGGTCGTGGTCTTCCTGCTCTATTTCCACCTGGCGCAGCACCGCTTCGCCTTCATCTACGCAGTGCTGGCGCCGCACATCGCGCTGGAGCTGGTGCTGCCCTACTTTCTGCATGGCTCGCCGCAGCAGCTGGTAGCCGTGCTGCTCTGGGTCAACGCATCGTTGCTGGTCTCCAGCCTGATCTTCACCAGGGCCAGCCTCGCCGTGGCCTGGCGCTGGCCGCTGAGATTTCGGCACGTCCCAGAACCCACACGGCACATCGAGTCGATCGCTACGAGGGAGGAGATGATTTCATGACCCAGGGATTCGTTGTCTGGTTGACCGGCCTGCCCTCGTCCGGCAAGACCACCATCGGCGAGGCCCTGGCGGCGCGGCTGCGCGCGGACGGCCGGCTAGTGGAGATCCTCGATGGTGATGACATCAGACGCTCCCTCAGCACCGGCCTGGGCTTCTCGCGAGAGGACAGGCTGGAGCACAGCCGTCGCATCACCTTCGTCGCGAAGGTGCTCGCGCGCAACGGCGTCGACGTTATTGTGCCGTTGAT
>DASRHH010000211.1:0-2609 GCA_035650635.1 Dehalococcoidia bacterium
GCTGATGAAGCCGAACCTGGCGTTGCAGGGCCTGACGACGCGCGAGCCCAGCGAGGACCAGGTGGAGGTGGCGATCCGCGCCCTCAACGAAGTGCTGAAGACAGAGGGCATGGAGCCCTCCGAGGCGCGCGCCTAGGCGGAGGTGGGGGCGGAGAGCGCCTCCTGCAAACCGCCTCGGAGGCGCCGGGTTACGCGGAGGCCGGGGCGGAGAGCGCCTCCTGCAACCGCCTCGGAGGCGCCGGGTTACGCGGAGGTGGGGGCGGAGAGCGCCTCCTGCAAACGATAGAAGCAGGAGCGCTCGCCGGTGTGGCAGGCGGGGCCGGCCGGCAGAACTTTCAGCAGCAGAGTGTCCTCGTCGCAGTCTTTACGCAGCTCCAGCACGCTCATGACGTTGCCGGAGGTGCCGCCCTTGTGCCAGAGCTCCTGGCGGCTGCGACTCCAGAACCAGGCCTCGCCGGTCTGCTGGGTCAGCCGCAGCGCTTCTTCGTTCATGTAGGCCATCATCAGAACCTCGCCGGATTCGGCGTCCTGCACGATGGCCGGCACCAGTCCTCTTTCGTCGTACTTCGGCATCGCCGGTTCTCCTTCTCTTCTGCCCTCACCCTAACCCTCTCCCAAGGGGAGAGGGAATAAGCTCATAGGCGGACGGGCACGCCGCGCTCCGCCAGGTAATCCTTGACCTGACGGATGCTGTACTCGCCGTAATGGAAGATGCTCGCCGCCAGCACCGCGTCCGCCTTGCCCTCCGCGATCACCTCGTAGAGGTGCTGCGGCGAGCCGGCGCCGCCGGAGGCGATGACCGGCACCGGCACCCCTTCCGAGATCGCACGCGTCAGACCGATGTCGTAGCCCTCGCGAGTGCCGTCAGCGTCCATGCCGGTTATCAGCAGCTCCCCGGCGCCCAGCTCTACCGCGCGCTGTGCCCACTCCACCGCATCGAGGCCCGTTGGCTGGCCACCCTCGCGGCCGCCGTACGTGTAGACCTCCCAGCGCTGCGGCTCCACCTCTCGCGCGTCGATCGCGACGACGATGCACTGCGAGCCAAAGCGCTCCGCTCCCTCCGCGATCAGGTTCGGGTTCTCGACTGCCGCCGTGTTGATCGCGACCTTATCGGCGCCGGACTCCAGCATCGTGCGCATGTCCTCACAGCTGCGGATGCCGCCGCCGACCGTGAATGGAATGAACACCTGCGCCGCGATCTGCTCCACCATGTTGACGGCCGTCCCGCGGTTGTCCGGCGAGGCATGGATGTCGAGGAAGACCAGCTCGTCGGCGCCGCCTTCGTCGTAGATGCGGGCCAGCGCAATCGGGTCGCCGGCGTCGCGCGTATCGACGAAGCGCACGCTCTTGACGACGCGCCCGTCGGCGATGTCGAAACAGGGGATGATGCGCTTGGTCAGCATGGCTCTTCAATGGTAGCTGAAGCCGCTAGCGCGGGCTAGGCAGCGCTGAGCTGCGCCAGCGCCGATGGCAAGTCGATGGCGCCTGTGTAGAGCGCTTTGCCGACGATGACGGCCTCAACGCCCAGCTCCGAGAGCTGCTGTAGGTGCTCGAGCTCCGACACGCCCCCCGAGGCGATGACGGCGCTGCCGCGGCCTCGCAGGGCGTCGGTCATCTCGCCGACGGCCGCAAGGTTGGGGCCCTGCAGCATGCCATCGCGGGCGATATCGGTATAGACGAAGCGCTGGACTCCGGCCTCAGCCAGCTCGCGCGCCAGGTCCGTCGCGCGGACGCTGGAGTCGCGCAGCCAGCCCGACGCTGCCACGCGGCCATTCCGCGCGTCGAGCGAGACGACGACCTTGCCGCGGAAGAGCGCCAGCGCCTCCAGCAGCAGAAGCCGGTGCTCTAGCGCGGCCGTGCCCAGGACGATGCGGTCGGCGCCGAGGCCGGGATAGAAGCTGAGATCGGCCAGATCGCGCAGGCCGCCACCTACCTGCACCGGGATCGAGACCGCCTTGAGCACCCGCTCGATGGCATCGCGGTTGACGACCCGGCCCTCGCGTGCGCCGTCCAGGTCGACGACGTGCAGACGCGTCGCACCCAGCTCCTGCCAATGCCTCGCCATCTCGGCTGGATCGTCGGCGTAGACGGTCTCCCGGCTGTAGTCGCCCTGGGTGAGGCGGACACAGCGGCCGCCCCTTATGTCAATTGCGGGGATAAGCTCCATTCAGTCTTCGGGCAGGCGCTCCAGGAACTCCAGCCAGTTGCCCTCCGGGTCCTGCGCGAAGCAGATCGCTGACTTGCCGAACGGCGTGTCGCGAACGATCGGCGGAGTCACGAAGTTGAGGCCGCGCTCCTTCATCTCCTCGTACATCCGTTGCATGTCCTCGACGTTGAAGGCGACGTGCGTCGCGCCGAGGGCGTTGGGCGTAGTGTGGCCTTCCTCCCCGTCCTCCGGATAGAGGTAAAGCACCAGCTCCAGCTGGTGCTGACCAGCCTCCTTGCCGACAAAAACCAGCATGCGCTTGGCGTTAGGGATGCCCAGGTGCAGGTTGGTCTCCGGGTCGCTGCGGTCGGCCTCCATCATCACCTTTAAGCCCAGAACGTCGCGATAGAATGCGACCATCTTATCGAGGTCTTTGACAACGAAGCCCGAGTGGTTGAAGCCG
>DASRHH010000212.1:0-4857 GCA_035650635.1 Dehalococcoidia bacterium
CAAAGAAACGGGGTCGACATCGATGGTCCAGCCGGCGGGAAACGTCATGTCGCGGATCAGCACCGCCGGGTCGGTCGCGCGGACGGTGATGTTCCAGCGCCAGCGGCCGCGCAGGCGCGGCACGAAGGCCGGCGCCGGGCCGAGCACGTCCAGGTTGGGGATGCCGCGGCGCTGCCGCTCCTCCTGCAGGCGCGCCGTCATGCGAAACGCCTCGTCCTCCGCGCGCCGGCTGTTGCTGTGGACGTAGGTCAGCCGCGTGATGCGCCCGAACGGCGGGTAGCCGAGGCCCGAGCGAAGCTGCAGCTCCGATTGATAGAGCTGGCGGTAGCTGTGGTACGCCGCGGCCTGCACTGCCGGATGCTCTGGCGTGTAGGTCTGGATGATGACCCGCCCGCCCAGCGGCCCGCGGCCCGCCCGTCCGGCCACCTGCTCCAGTAGCTGGTAGGCCCGCTCTCCGCTGCGAAAGTCCGGGAAGTGCAGCGCGATATCGGCGGTGACGACACCGACGAGGGTGACGCGCGGAATATCGAGGCCCTTGGCCAGCATCTGCGTCCCCACCAACACGTCCGCCTGGTGCGCCAGGAAACGCGAGAGGATGCGCTCGTGGTCGTCGCGGCGCCGCACCACGTCGCGGTCCCAGCGGATGGTGCGGACGCCGGGAAAGCGCTCCCGCACCTCCGCCTCGACACGCTCCGTACCCAGACCGAGCAGTCGCAGATGCGGGCCGCCGCACTGTGGACAGCGCTCCGGCAGGGCGACCGTGCGGTTGCAGTGGTGACAGACTAATCGCGCCGAGGCCTCGGCGTCGGCGGCATGATAGGTGTAGGCGACAGCGCAGCGCGTGCAAGCGGGCACGTGGCCGCAGTCCCGGCACTGCGCGAAGGAGGCGCTACCGCGGCGATTGAGAAAGAGGATGGCCTGCTCCTGCGCCGCCAGGACGTTCTTCAGCGCTACCAGCAGCGAGCGGCTGAAGATGCCGCGATTGCCGGCCTTCAGCTCCTCTCGCAGGTCCACGACCTCTACCTCCGGCAGCGGCGCCACCGCAACGTTGCCATCGCCATCCGGCTGCAGGCGCTGCGGCAGCTGCAACAACCGGTAGGCGCCGTGCTCGGCGCCGTAGTAGCTCTCGATGGCGGGCGTGGCGCTGCCCAGCACCAGCGTCGCGCCGGTTTCGGCGCAGAGGCGCTCCGCCACCAAGCGGGCGTGATAGCGCGGCGACTGCTCGTCCTGCTTGTAGGTCCACTCGTGCTCCTCGTCCAGGACGATGAGGCCGATGTCCCTCTGCGGCGCGAAGACGGCGCTGCGCGGCCCAATGACGATGTCGTAGCGTCCACGCCACACCTCCCACCAGACGTCGAAGTGCTCGCCGGCCGAAAGCGCCGAGTGCATGACAGCCACGCGCTCAGGGAAGCGCTCCGCGAAGCGGCGGACGGTCTGCGGCGTCAGCGAGATCTCCGGCACCAGCACGATGGCGCGCTTGCCCAGCGCCACCGTCCGCTCGATGGCGTCCAGGTAGACCTCGGTCTTACCCGAGCCTGTCACGCCATGCAGCAGGAAGCGGCCCGGCTCTCCCTCCAGCGCCGCCACGATCTCCGCCAACGCCGCCGATTGGTCCGCGGTCAGCCGCGGCGCTTGTCGCGGCGGGTAGTCGCGGCTGGCGAGAGGGTCGCGGAAGACGGGCCGCTCTTCCAGCGCCACCAGGCCGCGCTCCAACAGCGGCGCCAGCTGAGCCGAAGTGAGGTTGAGCCCGCTGCGCAGCTCCCGTAGCGGGAACGCCGGCCCCTCGTTCGCCAGGAGTTGCAACAGTGCAGCCAGCTTGCGCCGCCGAGCCGCCGACAGCTCCTCAGCGGCGGCGAGCGCCTGCTCTGGCGGCACCGCCAGCCGCAGCCACGGCTCAGAGCGAGCGGTCACACGCGGTCGCGCCAGCTCGTAACTGCGGCGCAGCAGTCCCTTGCGCTCCAGCGCTGCGACCAGCGGCATCAGGCTGCGCAGCTTGAGGGATCGCCGCAACGACTCGATTTCCTGGCGGCCTTCCGCCAGCAGCCGCTCGACGGCGGCATGCTCCGCTTCCGGCAACTCCTCAAGCTTCACCTCGGCGCCTTCGGCCGCACTCAAGTAGGTCAGCGGCCGGCGCCGGAAGCCCGGCGGCAGCATCAGCGAAACGCAATCGAACAGGGGCGCCAGGTAATAGTCGGCGAGCCAGTATGCCAGGGCGACCTGGTGCGGCCCCAGCAGCGGTTCGTGGTCGATCAGCGACTCGATGTCACGCGTTTGCTCAATCTGGCTGGTCTCACTGAGCGCGAGGACGATACCCTGCAGGGTGCGCCTGCCGAAGGGCACATAGACCGCGTGCCCGACCGCGACCCCCATGCCCTCCGGGATGTGGTAGGTGAAGGTCTGGCGGCTCGGGATGGCGCTGTTGACCGCGACCTCGGCGTAGGGCATCGCGCTGTCAGTATAGCGCCGGCTGTCAGTGACGGCGGGCAAGAAAAATCGCCGTCTGCACGGCGATGCGACTCTGCGAGAGGAGAGTGCTAGCTCTCGGCCTTCTCCGCTTCTCCGGCCTCAGCCGCAGCTTCAGGCTCCTCGGCTTCAGCCTCGGTGCTGGCCTCGGGCTCTTCCGCCTCGACAGCTTCAGGCTCTTCGGCTTCCGCGATAGCCTCGGGCTCTTCGACCTCGGCGGTCGCTTCCGGTGCCTGCGCTACGGCAGGGGCCTCGGCGTCAGCCTCGGGCGCCTCCGTCTCTTCAGCGATGCCCTCGGCGACGGCCAGCTCCCCGATCGCTGCCTCGATGTCCTCTTCCGGCTCGTCCTCGCCCAGCACCAGCTCCTCGGCGGCGCGGGCGGCCGCTGCCGTAGCCGCAAAGGCCGCCGCCTGGGCGGCACTCAGCTGGCGGGCGCGGCTGCTGGCCTTGATACGGGCCGCCTTGCCTACGCGCTCACGCAGGTAGTAGAGCTTGGCCCGGCGCACGCGACCCCAACGGGTCACCTCAACCTTATCGAGGAGCGGCGAGTAGAAGGGAAACGTTCGCTCTACGCCAACGCCATGGCTAATCCGTCGCACGGTGAAGTTGGAGTTGAGGCCGCCGCCGCGCACGCGGATCACCTCGCCCTCGAACGCCTGGATGCGCTCGCGGTCCCCTTCGACGACCTTCGAATAGACCTTGACGCGGTCACCGGGGCGGAAGCTGGCGATGTTGGGGTTACGTTTGGCTTCTACGAGGGATTGGATATCCATGGCCACGCTGTAGCTTAACTGCGGCCTAGATTATCCGCAAGCCACTCTCGCTCCTCGGCAGTGAGGTCGTCCGGTTTCAGCAGGTCGGGGCGCCGCTGCGCCGTCAGCAGCAGGCTTTGGCGCCGCCGCCAGCGGGCGATCTCGGCATGGTTGCCGGAGAGCAGGACTTCCGGCACCTCCCAGTCACGGAAGCTGGCCGGCCGCGTGTACTGCGGGTACTCCAGCAGCCCTTCCGTGAACGACTCCTCGACGACCGACTCCGGCGCGCCCAGGGCGCCTGGCAGCTGACGAATGACCGCATCGACGAGTACCATCGCCGCGAGCTCCCCGCCGGAGAGGACGAAGTCGCCGATGCTGATCTCGTGCGTCGCCAGGTGCTCGTGCACGCGGGCGTCCACGCCCTCGTAGTGACCGCAGATCAGCAGCAGCCGGTCGGACTGCGCCAGCTCGCGCACGCGGCTCTGCTGCAGGCGTTCACCCACCGGTGTCAGCAGCACGATCGGCCCGCGTCTCCCGTCCTCCGCCAGGACGGCCTCCGCCGTCGCGAAGATCGGCTCGGGCTTCATCACCATGCCCGGTCCCCCGCCGTAAGAATAATCGTCGACGGTTTGATGGCGATCCTCAGCCCAGGCGCGGACGTCGTGCAGGTGAATCGAGGCGACGCCCGCGTCCAGGGCGCGCTTGATGATCGAATGATCGAACGGCCCCTGGAACATGGCGGGGAAGATCGTCAGGATGTCGATGCGCACGGAAGGAGAGGACGCGAGGGCGTCTCTAGTGGAGAGGACAGGTGAACTTGAAGCCGCTGACCACGCCGTCGCTGCTACCCTCCGCAGCAGAGCTGGTGAAGTCGATGCCGACCGCCTGGCAGAGGATTCCCGCCCCGACGACGAAGACTATCGCGGCGAGAACAGCCCAGGTGGCATAGCTGGTGAAGTTACGGCTCCGGAACATGGTCTACCCGAATGATAGCGGAGGCCGGGAGGCTGTCAAGCGAGACTAGGTAGCGTGAGCTTCGGCCGGTAGGCCTTTGACGTACACCGTGCGCGGGGTCACAGCCAGGATGGACAGGCCCATGATGGCTGCGAAGATTCCACCCTCCAGCAGCAGGATATGCGCCGCGGTGATCTCACGGCCCAGGAAGCCGTTCAGCAGGTTCATTATCGACATGACGCCGCCCAGGCTGAACGTATTGATGCTGGCGATGCGGCCGCGGAACTCATCGGACGCCAGGGATTGCGTGATCGCCTGGCCAACCGTCATGAAGCCGGCCTGCGCCGCGCCCATGACGGCCGCGGAAAGAACCGCGAACATAAGCACCGGCGAGACGGCCAGCAATATCTGTCCGGCGCCGCTGAGCAGGCCCATAACCAGCAGCAGCCGGCCCCGCAGCAGCGAGCTGCGAATGCCGCCCACGTAGAGGCTGCCCACCAACCCTCCGGCGCCAACCCCCGTCATCAACGTGCCGAAGCCGCTGCCACTCCCGAGCTCCTGGCGCGAGAAGCCCGGCAGGAGCGACTCGAACGCCATGGTCAGGCCGCAATGGAAGAAGACCAGCACGATGACCATCCCGATCAAAGGCTGGCTGAACGTATAGCGGATGCCCTTGCTGAAGTTCTCG
>DASRHH010000213.1:0-8841 GCA_035650635.1 Dehalococcoidia bacterium
CGCGCAGCCCCTACGCTGCCAGCAAGGCCGGCGGCGATATGCAGTGCTTCGCCTTCTGGGAGACGCATCGCGTGCCGGTGACGATCACCCGCGCGGCCAACAACATCGGGCCGCGACAGTACATCGAGAAGCTGGTGCCGCTATTCACCGCCAGCGCCCTCACTGGCCGGCCCTTGCCGCTCTACGGCGACGGCCGCCAGGTGCGCGACTGGTTGCAGGTGGAGGACCACTGCCGCGCTCTGGACCTTGCCTACCGCAGCGGCGAGCCGGGCCAGGTTTACAATATCGGCGCCGGCAACTACCAGGAGAACGTGCACGTCGCGGAGGCCATCCTCGACCTGCTGGAGAAGCCACGCAGCCTGATCCGCCACGTGGAGGACCGGCCGGGACACGACCGCCGCTACAGCGTCGACGCCTCGAAGCTGCGAGCGCTGGGCTGGCAGCCTCAGTTCGACTTCTATCGAGCGCTCGAGACGACGGTCGCCTGGTATCGCGAGAACCGTTGGTGGTGGGAGCCCGTCTTCGCCGGCAGCGAGTTCCAGCGCTACTACGATGAGCAATACGGCCGCCGCCTGGCGGAGAGCCGGCCGCACGAGAGCGAGAGGAGATAGCCGATGATCCAGGGTGTGGAGGTCAAGAAGCTAGAGCGCCACGCCGATGAGCGTGGCTTCCTGATGGAGCTGCTGCGCAAGGACGACCCCATCTTCTCGCAGTTCGGGCAGGCCTACGTCTCCATGAACTACCCGGGCATCGTGCGGGCCTGGCACTACCACAAGAAGCAGGACGACTACTTCGTCTGCGTTAAGGGCATGATCAAGGTGGCGCTCTTTGACATGCGAGAGGGCTCGCCGACGCGCGGCGAGGTCGCCGAATACTATCTGGGCGACGACAACAACATCGTCCTGCGCATCCCGGTTGGCGTGGCGCACGGCTACAAGACCGTGGGACCAGAGCCCTCGCTGCTGGTCAACTTCCCGACGGAGACCTACAACGCCCAGGAGCCGGACGAGTACCGGCTGCCCTGGGACACCGACCAGATCCCCTACATCTGGGACATCGTCTTCAAGTAAGCGATGCGCATCCTGGTGACCGGCGGCCGCGGCCAGCTGGGCCGCGCGCTGCGCAAGGCCCTGGCCGGCCACGAGGTGTTCGCGCCGGGCCACCAGGAGCTGGACGTTACGCAGCGCAACCTCGTCGCCAGCACGTTTGACGCGTTGCGGCCACAGCTGGTGATCCACGCCGCAGCCTGGACCGACACCCAGGGCTGCGAGCTCTACCCGGACAAGGCCCGCGAGGTCAATACGGAAGCGACACGCTACGTGGCGCGCACCGCGGCAGCAATAGGCGCTTCGCTCGTCTACATCAGCAGCAACGAGGTGTTCGACGGTACTGCGACCGAGTCATACCCGGAGGACGCCGAGCCCAACCCCGTGAACGCATACGGCCTGAGCAAGCTGGACGGCGAGCGTGAGGTGCGCGAGGCGCTGGAGCGCCACTACATCGTGCGCACGGCCTGGCTCTACGGAGCCGGGCGCGCCAGCTTCCCGGAGAAGATCATCGAAGGCGCGCGCAAGCAGGGTTCGCTCAAAGTGGTGACGGACGAGATCGCCTCGCCGACCTGGACGGAGGCACTGGCGCCAGCCATCGCGCAGTTGATCGAGCAGCCGGCCTGGGGGACGTACCATCTGACCGGCGCCGGCTGGTGCTCACGGTTGGAGTGGGCGCAGGCTATCTTGAAGCTGGCCGGGCTCGACGTCTCCATAGAGCCAACGACCCTGGCGGAGTTCGACTCGCCCTATCGCAAGCCGCCGTTCAGTGCGCTGGCGAACAGGCGGGCCGCTACGCTGGGCATAGAGCTGCCGCCCTGGCGGGAGTCGCTGGCGGCCTACTTCGCAGCTAGGCGGTCTTCAGGCCCAGCATCTCGCCCACGTAGCTAGCGATAGCCAGGCTGGCCGTAAGGCCGGGCGACTCCATGCCGCCAAGGTGAACGTAGCCCTCGTGCTGCCAGATGAGGAAGTCGCGTGCGGGCTCGCCGGGGCCGGAGAGCTTGGGGCGGTAGCCCAGCTTGCCGGGCGCCAGGTCACCCGCGGTCAGCGACGGCAGGTAGCGTTGGGCCGCCGCCAGGAACTCGTCGCGGCGGTCGTCCTCGGCCGTGTAGTCGAGCCGGCTGCCGGTGGGCAGCCACTGGGTGTCCGGCCCCAGCCGCGCGTTGCCGTCCAGGTCGAGCGTCAGGTGCACGCCCAGGCCGGAGCGGTCGGCGGGTGGGAGCGGGTAGAGCAGGTGCTTAACCCCCGATGTTGCCCGGCGGTTGGTGAGCTCGTAATAGCGGCCCCGGTTTACGGTCTGGCGGAACGGCGGGTGGTGCTCGTCGCCGTCGGGGTCATAGCCGGCCAGCGCGCCGACGTAGTCGGCCCAGAGGCCGGCGGCGTTGATCAGCGTCTCGGCCTGCCAGATCGTCATCTCGCCTTGCGGCATCGTCGTGACGATGCGAAAGCCGCCGGCCCGCCGCTCGATGTGAACGACCTCGCTGGAGAAGGCGGTGATCGCGCCGCGCTCGTGGGCGGCCTCGACGTATGAGGCCAGCAGCTCCAGCGGGCTGATGATGCCGGAGCTGCTGGAGAAGAGAGCCCCTGCGGCACGAACGTCAGGCTCCAGGGAGTGTAGATCAACGGCGCTGAGCATCTGCAGGTCCGGCACGCCGTTGGCCTGTGCCCCGGCGTGCAGGCGCTCCAGCGCCGGCAGTTCGTCCTGCTGCACGGCCAGCACCAGCTTGCCGGTGCGCGCATGGCGCACCAGGTAGGTCTGGGCCCAGCGGTAGAGCAGCTGGTTGCCTTCGGTGCAGAGCCGCGTCTTCAGCCAGTCCGGCGGGTAGTAGAGGCCGGCGTGGATGACGCCGCTGCCGTGGGAAGAGGTCTCACGGCCGAAGGAGACGTGGCGCTCCAGCACGGCGACGGAGCGCGGGCCGGCGAGGGTCGCGGCCAGCGCCAGGCCGATAGCGCCCGCGCCGATAATGACGATATCGGCGTGCTGGCTGGATTCGTGGCTGGGAGTCTCTGACATAAGGGGGATGTCGCTACAGCGTTATCCGGAGTTCGGCTAGAATTGTCGTAGTAACCAGGGTATGTATCGAACGTTTATCCCAGTGGCCCATGCTACGCCCACTACCAGACCAGAGGGAAGGACCGATCGATGAGCCGCGCTCGTCGTCGGCTCCTTTGACAACGCCCGCGACGACGCCGGAAGAGGAGGGGTCGAACTATGGGCTCACCTATGTCGCCGGCTACCCAACGCCGCGCGCCAAGCGAGCTGTTGACCTCAGCATCTCGGTTCTAGCGATGGCGATCCTCTGGCCCATCTGGCTGCTGGCGCTGGCGCTGATCAAGCTCGATTCCCCCGGCCCGGCAGTCCTCAGCCAGGAACGCATCGGCCTGCGTGGCAAGCGCTTCCGCTTCTACAAGCTGCGCACACTGCACGCCGACCGGACCGGCGACATCGCCGCTCGCATCCCGGAGGGCGATCTCACGCAGCAGCTACTCAGTCCGCGCGGCCGCAATCCGCACGCCACGTCAATTGGCTGGGTCATGCGCAAGACCACGCTGGATGAGCTGCCGCAGCTATTCAACGTCATCAAGGGTGACATGAGCCTGGTGGGGCCGCGACCCGACATGCCGGAGATCGTCGCCAAGTGGCCGCGCTCCTTCCTGCAGCGGCACAAGGTCAAGCCGGGCATGACCGGCCTGGCACAGGTCAACGGCCGCTCCGACCTGACGCATTTCGAGAAGGTCCGCTACGACCTGGAGTACGTGCGCTACCATCCGCTAGCGCGAGATCTGCGCATTCTGATCAAGACGGTGGGCCTGGTGCTGAGCAAGAAGGGCGCGCGCTAGCATCCGCACTGGCCTGCGCTAACCCGATGCTGGCGAACCTCGCCTCTCTGCGCTCCCTACTCCGTCCCGGCGAACGGCCTCTGCCGGCGCTCTGGGCCGGGCGCCTGCCGACGCCCCTGGCCATCGTCCTGGCGTTCGCGGCCTTTATCGGGCCGCTTCTGCTGACGGCCTCTATCGCCCAGGACACTTCGGCGCCGGTATGGGGCGTCCTGGTAGCGGACCTGGTGGCGCTTTTCGTCTTTCTGCTGCTGACCTGGCAGCGACCGGTGCTCTTCTTCGGCCTGCTGGTGCTCTGGTTCGCGCTGCAGCGAATTCTCGTCGCGGCCCTGGCGCCCGATGTCTCCGGCGACATGGTGCGCTGGCTGCTGGTCTACAAGGAAGGCTTCTACGTGGTGCTGGTCGCGGCCGGAGCGTTCCTGCTGGCGGCGCGCTGGCTGACCGGCCGGCGCGAGCTGACGCTGGTGCTGGCGGCGGACCTGCTGGCGCTGGCTTTCCTGGCGACCCTGGCGGTCGCTTTTCTGGTGTCCTCGGCGGACTTTACGCCACGCCTGACCTACCTGCGGCGCTTTGCGGCGCCCGCCCTGCTCTACCTGGGCGCGCGGCTCCTGGTGCAGGACCGCCAGCAGGTCATGGAGGCGTTGCGACTGACGATGGCCGTGGTGGTCGCCGTAGCACTTTTCGGGCTGGTCGAGCGCTTTCTTCTGGGCGCCTCGTTCTGGCAGGACGGCGTCGACGCGACGGCGTTTTACCAGCGCCAGATCGATGCCGGGCTGATCCCGCCGGGCTGGCTCTTCGTCTATCGCGGGCTGCCGGATGGCATCTTCATCGCGCTGCCGCTAGAGGTGCCGGTGCGTCGCCTGGTCTCAACGTTCCTGGAACCGACGACACTGGGCGCCTTCCTGGCGTTCGGGCTGCTGTTACTGCTGCTGGCGCCGCCACGCGGCCGCTGGCGTCCCCCGGCCCGAATCGCCGCGCTCCTGGTGGCGCTGGCGCTGGTCGCCACGCTGAGCCGCGGCGGCATGCTGGTCGTGGTCGCGGCAGTCGGTTTCTTCGGGTTGGTGCGGCTGCTGGAGTCGCGGCAGCGCTTCCCCTGGCGAGACTATTTGCCATTGCTGCCGGTGCTGGCGGTCCTGGGCGCGGGTCTCGTCCTCACCACGTTCTCCTTCTCGCAGGCGCCGGACGTCAAGGACCGCCTGCAGGACGTCCTGGAGATGCGGGCGGTCTCCGGCTTCGACAACGTGCGACCGGTCTCGGCGGCGCCAGCTTCGGACCAGCCCGCCGATCCGAACGCGCATCCGCCTGGCAGTACGGCCGCCGGCGCCCAGCGCCACCTCAGCGGCCTCACCTCCGGACTCGACGCCCTGCGGGACGACCCGCTGGGCTCCGGACTGGGCACCACAGGCAACTGGAGTGAGACGCCGGGCCAGGGCGGCGAGAGCATGATCGGGGCGTTGGCTTCGCAGCTGGGAATCTTCGGCTTCGTGTTCTGGCTGGGCTTCGTCTTGGCAGCGATCGCGGCGCTGGTCAGGGCCTCGCTGCTGCAGCGGGCCGCCGGCGCGCTGGCGCGAGCAGACCTGCTGCTGCTGCTGGCGGCGGCGTTGTTCGGGCTGATGGCCACTTCGTGGGTATCGGAGTCGGCGTCCGGCCTGCTGGGCAACGCGGCCTACTTCACCTTCGCCGGCTGGGCCATCGCCATCGAGACGCCGCTGCTGAAGTCCTTGCGATTCGCCTGGCTGCCGGCCGCCCCGGCCTCCGACTAGAGTGCGACTCCTCTTCCTGACGCCGCTCTTTCCCTATCCGCCCGAGAGCGGTGGCGCCATAAAAACCTGGACCCTGCTAGAGTTCTTGCGTGACCGCTGCCGGCTGGACGTCCTCTGCTTCCATCGCTCCGAGCTGACCGCCGAGCAGCGGGACTACGCTGAGATGTTTCCTGGCTCCTTGCTGGCGTTGACGCTGGACCGCCAGCGAGACGCCCGCAACCTGCTGCGCAGCTACGCCTCCGGCGTGCCGCTCAGCGTCTACCGCAACGCTAGCCCTCAGATGACGGAGTTCGTGGGCCGGCAGCTGGCTTCAACGCAATACGACGCCATCTTCATCGACCACTGGCTGATGGCGCAGTATCTACCGGAGCATTTTGGAGGACTACGGCTGTTGCACCTGCACAACGCCGAGAGCGTGGTCTGGCGACGCCAGGTCCAATTCGAGCGCAGTGCCTGGCGGCGCTGGCTGCTGCGACTCGAGGCGTTCCGGGTGCGTCGCTATGAGCGCTCGCTGCTAGCGCGCTTCGATCACGTCTTTGCGGTCTCCGAAGCCGACCGGCAGGAGCTGCGAGAGCTGCGCCGTGACGCCCCGCCGCTCGACGTACTGCCCAACGTCCCGGACCCGCGATTGCTGGCGCAGCCACCGCTGGAGCCGGCTGACCTGCCGAAGGACGTCCTTTACCTGGGTACGCTGAGCTGGCAGCCCAACCTGCAAGGCCTTTCGACGTTCTTGGAGGAGGCGTTTCCCTCCTTCCCGCTGGCGCTGCCGGGCAGCCGGCTGATCATCGCGGGGAGCGGTGCGCCGCCACGCCTGCGACAGCTGGCCGGCGCCTACCGCGAGATAGAGATGGTCAGCCCGGCGCCGGACGCGGAGTCGCTCTACCGGCGGTCGCGGGCTTTCCTGGAGCCGGTGCGCGGCGGCGGCGGCACGAAGCTCAAGGTGCTGAACGCCATGGCGCGAGGTCTGCCGGTGGTGGCGACCTTGGACGGGGCGCAGGGAATCGAGGCGGTGTCCGGCGAGCACCTGCTGGTCGGACAAGGCCCGCAGGAATTGCTGGGCGGGCTACAGCGGCTGATGACGGACGATGCCCTTTGGCAGCGGCTGAGCGAAAACGGCCGTCGCCTTGTGGCGGAGCGCTACCGGCCGGAGCAAGCCTTCGGGCCGCTGGCTGCAGTGCTCGCCGGGGAGCGCTAGCGTGCGGATGCTCGGGGTGCGGCTCGATACGCGGCCTGCCGCGGAGGTGCTGGCTCTGCTGGAGGCACGCCTGCGCGCGCCGCAAGCGGAGCTACTGACGGTCTCAACTGTCAACGCCGAGTGCCTAGCCCAGGCCTCGCAGGACGAGAGCTATCGGCGCGCGCTCAATGGCTTTGGTCTCAACCTGATCGATGGCGCCGGGGTGTCGCTGGTCGCCCGGCTGCGCGGCCTCAGGCGGCCGCCGCGCCTGCCTGGCTCGCAGCTCATCTATGACCTGGCGCGCCTCTGTGCAGAGACCCACCAGCCGCTGCTCCTCCTGGGAGCTGGTCAGCGTACCGCCACCCTGGCCTGTGAGCGACTGCGTAAGCTTTATCCCGCGCTGCCGGTCGAGTCGTATTCGCCGGCGTTCAGTCCTTCGCACCGCCTGGCCGCTGACGACGAGCAGGCGGTATCGACCCGATTGGCGGAACTGCGGCCGGGCGTCGTCTGCGTCGCGCTTGGCATGCCGAAGCAGGAGCGCTGGATAGCCGACCAGTATGAGCGGTTGCAGTCGTGCGGGGTGCGCATCGCCATCGGCGTGGGCGGGGCTGTTGCCTACGTAGCGGGTGTCTTCCCGGAGCCGCCGGCCTGGGTGCGACGCAACGGCCTGGAGTGGGCCTACCGCCTACTGTGGGAGCCGCGCAGCCGCCTGAGCCGCCAGGCGTCGCGGCTGCCGCGCTTCCTGCTGCTCGCCAGCTGGGAGGCGCTGCGACTGCGCCTCAGCGGCCGCGCCCTGGACTAGAGGGCGGTCTCGCCAGGGAGCGAGGCCCGGCCGGCGCCCCGCAGCCTCCGCCAGAGCGCGGCGTAGAGGCGGGTATCGCTGCGACGGACGAAAAGCGCCTCGCGCAGTGGATTGCCGGAGGTCCGCCGGTACCAGTAAAGGGTCGCCAGGAGTGCCGCGACGTAGGCGACCGACGACGCCAGGGCGGCACCGTTGATGCCGAGCGGGGGAATCAGCGTGAGGTCTAGCGCTAGCGTCACAGCGAGGGCGATCGCTGTCGCGTAGGTGTTGTAGATGACCTTGCCCTGGCTGAACAGGTAGCTACCGAGGATGCGGGCAGCGCTGGCCGCGATGATGCCCGGCATTAGCAACAGCAGGGCAGCTACCGCGGGCGAGAACTCATCGCCGAAGACGCCGCGGATGAGCAACGGCGAGGCCGCCATGAGGACGGCCGCCGCCGCAGCGCTGATCAGCAGCGTATTGCGACAGACGATCGGCGTGAAATCGCCGGCGTCCTCGCGGTCCATCGCCGTCAGGCGCGGCAACAGGGCCATGGCAATGGCGCTGCTCAGCCACCAGATGCTCTCTGCAAGCCCAACGGCGACCGTATAGTGGCCGACGCCCGCCCTGGTAACGAAGGCGGCTACCAGGTACTGGTCCAGCCGGTAGTTGAAGAGCTGTGCCAGGTTGGCCAGTTGCCCCTGGGAGCCGTACTTGATCTGCTCTCGCAGAACGTGCCAGGGCGGCCGCAGGACGAGTCGCCAGCGCAGGTGGCGCAGGCCGATCAGCGGCAGCGCCACGATGTCGGCGACGATGAAGCCCGCCACCCAGGCCGCTATGGCAGAGAACAGGCTGAGGTGGCCGCTGGCCCACAATGCGCCGGCGGCAGCGATCGTGACCAGCCCCTGCAATGTGGCGAGCGCGCTCAAAGCGAGGAAGCGGCTGCGCCCGTGCAGGAACGAGGTCAGCAGCAGGTAGGCGATGAGCGCGGGGATAGCGGCGGCATACATCCAGAAGGCCCGCCCGCTGACCAGCGCGTCCGACCCGAAGACCGCGCCAATGAACACGACGACGGCTGCCGTGATGGCAGTCGTCGTCGCGAAGAGGAAGAGGCTGCCACTGAGCAGCTCCTCGAAGCGGTGATCGCCTTTGTTGAGGAAATAGACGTTGCCCAGGCCGACGCCCAGGTTACCCACGCCGGACGCGACCAGTACCGTCAGGAAAAACAGAGACCAGGAG
>DASRHH010000214.1:0-7248 GCA_035650635.1 Dehalococcoidia bacterium
GCCGAGGCGATCAGTGGTCACGCCGATCGAGTCGTGCCGGTGCTCCTGGAGGTCAACGTGGCCGCCGAAGAGAGCAAGAACGGCTTTTCGCCAGAGGAGGTCATGCAACAAGCCGATGCAATTCGCCGGCTGCCGAACCTGGACGTGTGCGGCTTGATGACCGTCGCGCCGCTGACCGGCGACCCTGAATCAGTGCGCTGGGTGTTCCGCCGCCTGCGTGAGCTACGTGACGAGTTGGGCCTGCGCGAGCTTTCGATGGGCATGACCGACGACTATCCGGTCGCCATCGCGGAGGGCGCGACGCTGCTGCGCATCGGCCGTGCCATCTTCGGGGAACGCCCGCAATGAACCTGGCGTTCATTGGCGGCGGCGTCATGGCCAACGCCATCATCGGCGGCATCCTCAGCAAAGGTGTCGCCTCCGCCGATGAGATCGCCGTCTGCGAGATAGTCGCCGCACGGCGCGAGCAGTTGGAGGCAACGCATAATGTCCGCGCCTGCGAGGACTGTGCCGGCGCCGTCGCCGGGGCGGACATCGTGGTGCTGGCCGTCAAGCCGCAGGAGTTCGCCGCCACGGCCGCCGAGTTGGCCACTCATCTCACTGACGATCAGGCCGTTATGTCGATCATGGCCGGCGTCAACATTGACACCCTCTCGCGCTCGTTGGGCGCCCGGGCGATCGTCCGCGTCATCCCCAACACGCCGGCGCAGATCGGCGAAGGGTTTAGCGTCTGGACCGCCACAGAAGGGGTCAGCGCGCCCGTCCTGGAGGCTATCGACCGCATCCTCTCCGTGCTGGGCCAGGAGGTCTACGTCGCGGAGGAGAAGTACGTCGACATGGCGACCGCCGTCAGCTCCAGCGGGCCAGCCTACGTCTTCCTGGTCATCGAGGCGATGATCGATGCGGCGGTGCACATCGGCATCCGGCGCGAGATGGCCATGCCGATGGTGCTGCAGACGGTCCTCGGCTCCGCCCGCTACCTGCAGGCGGTTGACAAGCATCCCGCCGAGGCACGGAACATGGTGACTTCGCCGGGCGGCACCACCACGGAAGCGCTGTTGGTGCTGGAGGATGCGGGCCTGCGCGCCGCCTTCATCAGCGCGATCGAGGCGGCCTATGAGAAGGCCAAGCAGCTGGGAGGGTAAGCGGCATCGATAACCTGGCCCGCCTCGCGGAAATACTTATCTATATCCTGATCGCTGCCATCGTCCTTCGCTCCCTCATGTCCTGGTTCGCGCCGGACCCGCGCAATCCCGTCGTCGCCTTCCTGCACGACATCACGGAGCCGATCCTGGGGCCGCTGCGGCAGATCGTCCCGCGCATTGGCATGCTGGACCTCTCGCCCATGGTTGCGATAATCCTGCTCAGCGTGATCGGTCAGGTACTTTCGCGCTCGCTTTCCTGAAAAAATCGAACAGACGTGCGCATTATGCCGTTTTGCCCTATAATGAGGCTCGCGATTCGGGTAAGCAGGCACCCCCGTTAAGTGGTGCGAGAAAGAGCAGCCAAGGCATGAACGAGAAGCCGAACCCCACGACCGAGCAGCGCGCGCAGGCCCTGCAGATGGCGATAAGCCAGATCGAGAAGGACTTCGGTCGCGGCGCCATCATGCGCCTGGGCGAAGCCCGCGCCAACATGACTATCGATGCCATCTCCACGGGCTCGCTGGCGCTGGATATCGCGCTCGGCATCGGCGGGCTGCCGCGCGGCCGCATCACGGAAGTCTTCGGACCGGAGATGGCCGGCAAGTCCACTCTCGCCATGCACATCATCGCCCAGGCGCAGCGGCAGGGCGGTCTCGCCGCCTATATCGACGTCGAGCACGCGCTGGACCCGACGTTCGCACAGAGCATCGGCATCAACATCGATGACCTGCTGATCTCCCAGCCGGATACCGGGGAGCAGGCGCTGGAGATCACCGAGGCGCTGGTGCGCAGCAACGCCGTCGACGTCATCATCGTCGATAGCGTGGCCGCGCTGGTGCCGCGCGCCGAGATCGAGGGGGACATGGGAGACTCGCTGCCCGGCATCCAGGCGCGGCTGATGTCGCAGGCGCTGCGCAAGCTGACCGCCGCCATCTCCAGGTCGCGGGCGGTCGTCGTCTTCATCAACCAGCTGCGCGAGAAGGTAGGCGTCTTCTTCGGCAACCCGGAGGTCACGCCCGGCGGCCGCGCCCTCAAGTTCTACTCCTCCGTGCGCATCGACCTGCGCCGGGTAGAGTCGCTCAAGCAGGGCGACCAGATCATCGGCAACCGGGTGCGGGCCAAGGTGGTGAAGAACAAGGTGGCGCCGCCATTCCGCACAGCCGAGTTCGACATGATCTTCGTCGGCGAGAAGCCGGGCATCAGCCGTGAGGGCGATATCCTGGACCTGGGCACCAACGCCAACATCATCCGCAAGCAAGGGGCGTTCTACTCCTACGGCGAGGTCAAGCTGGGCCAGGGCCGGGAGCAGGCCAAGGCGTTCTTGCGCCAGAACGAGCAGTTGGCAGAGGAATTGGAGAACATGATCCGCGTCGAGCAACGCGGCGTTGCGGTAGCGGCCCCTGAGAGCGACGGCCCGGAGCTGGATTAGCATCGCTTCCGGGAAAGCCGGTCGCGCCCGGCGCGCGATGCTAATATAGAGGCGTCATGCAACGGACTGAACGCAACCTCTGGACCGCCTTCATAGACGAGGCCAAGGCCAACCGCATGTACCTGGCTTACGCCCAGAAGGCGGAGCAGGAGGGCTACCCGGAGATCGCGCAGCTCTTCCGCGAGATTGCTGACATGGAGACCGAGCACGCCCTCAAACACTTCCAGACCCTGGGCGAGGTGCGGTCGACGGTGGACAACCTGCGCCGCGTTGTGGAGGATGAAGGCTCCGAATTCGATGCCATCTACCCACGTTTCATCTCGGACGCGGAGAAAGAGGGCCGCAAAGACGCCGTCGCCAGCTTCCGCCACGCCCTGGACGGGGAGAAGGACCACATATCGCGGTTCCAGGCCGCCCTGGAACAGCTGGAGAAGCAGACCGGCCGCAAGGCACAGGAACCGTCCGTTTACCTGGACCATCGCCTGAGGGATGAGCCGCCGGCCGGGCCCCACAGCGAGATCCACACCGAAAAGAGCCGCATCGCTTCCCTCAGCCGTATCCGGGAGGTCATTTTCGGCATGCAGGATGGCCTGCTAACCACCGCCACCCTGGGAGCAGCGGTGGCCGGCGCCACCACGTCCAGCCACACCGTTATCGTGGCCGGCCTGGCCAGCGCTGTCGGCGGGACATTCTCGATGGCTGCCGGCAGCTTCCTGGGCTCGCGCGCTGAGCAGCAGGTCCAGCAAGCGGAATTGGACATCGAGGCACGCGAAATCCAGGAGAACCCGAGCGAGGAGTTAGCGGAGCTGATCGAGGCGTACCGCCACGAGGGCTTCCCCTACGACGAGGCCGAGCGCATGGCGGAGAATGTTGCCTCCAGCGAGGAGACCTGGCTGCGCACTCTGGCGGAGAAGGAGCTGGGACTGAGCATGGAGACCGTGCCCAACCCCAGCAAGGATGCCGCCGCCATGGGCGCCTCCTACGTCGTTGGTGCGTTCCTGCCGCTGCTGCCGTTCTTCCTGATGACCGGCGGCATTGCCGTCGCGATTTCGATCGGCATTGCGGTCGCCTCACTGTTCGTCATGGGCTTCGTCAAGGGCAAGGTGGTCCACCGCAACCCGCTCTACTCCGCCCTGGAGATCACGCTGATCGGCTCCATCGTGGCCGCGGCCGGCTACTTCGGCGGCAAGGCCTTCCCCGCCTAGGACCCATGCTGGTCACCGCCATCGAGCGGCAGCAGCGGCGGCGCCGGGCTAACGTCTTCCTGGACGGCCAGTTCGCTATCGCGCTCAGTCTGGACGTTATCGCCGAAGGCGGCCTGCACCAGGGCAGCGACCTCTCGCAGGCAGAGCTGGACTCGCTGCGGGAGCGCGACGCCCGTCAGCAAGCGCTGGCGGCAGGCATACGGCTGCTGGCCTACCGGCCACGCAGCGTGGCGGAGCTGCGCTCACGCCTTACCGCACGCCGCTTCGGCGCCACGATTATCGATGAGACGATTGCCCGCCTGCGTAAACTCTCGCTCCTGGACGACGCCGCTTTCGCGCGGTCCTGGGTGGAGTCACGCGAACGCAGCAGCCCGCGGGGTAAGCGGATGCTGCAGTTCGAGCTGCGCCAGAAGGGCGTGACCCAGCCGCTGGCAGCCGAGGCGGTCGCCACAATCGACGAAGGAGAAGCCGCTTATCGTGCTGCCGAGAGGCGGGCGCGCACGGCGGTCGTCGAAGACTTCGAGACCTTTCGCCGGCGCATCGGCGACTTCCTGCGGCGCCGCGGCTTCAGCTACGGGACTATCGAGCCGGTGTTGCGTCGGCTCTGGCAAGAGCGCGGCGAATAGGCATTGCACGGCACTAGAGTTTAAACGCTTTAGCGTTTTGGCTTTGACGCCTTCCTGCGAACGGTGTAAAATAAAGGGAAATTCTACTGGTACAACTGTCTTCGCCGGGCCTCGAGGCGAGGACAGCGCCGGAAATATAGGAAGTGAGGTCCGGAAGGTACGATGATTGCCATTATCGTCGGCCTTCTCGGGATAATCTTTGGAGTACTTGGTGGAGCACTGCTTCAACAGAGAATCACTCAGCGGCGTATCACCGCCGCTGAGCGTAGTGCTGCCAGGATCCTCAGTGAAGCCGAGAGCCGACACAAGGAAGTCCTGCTTGAGGCGAAGGAAGAAGCCCTTCGCCTGAGAAACCAGGCGGAAGCGGAGATCCGCGAACGCCGAACCGAGGTCCAGCGCCTGGAGCGCCGGCTAATCCAGAAGGAAGAGAACCTGGATAGCAAACTGGAAGCCCTGGAGCGCCGCGACCATAGCCTGACCGAAAAAGAAAAAGACCTGGAGGACGCCAAGACTAACCTGAAAGCGCTGGAAGAGCAGCGCCGCACAGAGTTGGAACGCGTCGCCAGCTTGACTGCCCCCGAAGCCAAAGAGATCCTCCTCAACGAGGTCGAGCGCGAGATACGCGACGAGGCCAACCGCCGTCTGCGCGAGGTCGAGCAGGAGGTCAAGGACGAGGCCGACGAGCGCGCTCGCAAGATCCTCGTCACCTCAATGCAGCGCCTTACTACGGACGTGGTCTCGGAAGCGACCGTCTCGGTGGTGCCGCTGCCGTCGGAGGACATGAAGGGCCGCATTATTGGCCGCGAGGGGCGCAACATCCGCGCCCTGGAGCACGCCACCGGCGTCGACATCATAATCGACGACACGCCCGATGCGGTGACGGTGTCGGGCTTCGACCCGGTCCGCCGCGAGGTTGCGCGCATGGCGCTAACGAAGCTGATTACGGACGGTCGCATTCATCCTGCCCGCATCGAGGAGATGGTGGAGAAGGCCCGCCGCGAGGTGGAGAACGTGATCCGTGAGGCCGGCGAGGAGGCAGTGATTGAGGCGGAAACGCCCGGTCTGCCCCCGGAGATCATTCGCACGCTGGGGCGGCTGAAGTTCCGCTATAGCTACGGCCAGAACCAGCTGCGCCACGCCGTCGAGAGCTCCCGCCTGGCGGCCATGATCTCGCACGAGCTGGGCGCCAACGTGGAGCACGCCCGTCGCGGCGCGCTGCTGCACGACATCGGCAAGGCGATCGACCATGAGATCGAGGGCACACACGCCATCATCGGCGCCGACCTGGCGCGCCGGCTGGGTGTGCACCCGAACGTGGTGCACTGCATCGAGGCGCACCACGAAGAGGTCGAGCCCAGCAGCGTTGAGTCCGTCATCACCATAGTGGCGGACGCCATCAGCGGCAGCCGCCCCGGGGCGCGGCGCGAGTCTCTGGAGCATTACCTGAAGCGCCTGGAATCGCTAGAGGCGGCCGCGGACTCCTTCCCCGGCGTGGAGAAGGCATTCGCTATCCAGGCGGGGCGCGAGATCCGCGTCATCGTGCGTCCGGAAGAGATCGATGACCTGGGCGCCGCACGTATGGCCAAGGAGATCAGCCGCAAGATCCAGGACACCATGGAGTACCCCGGCCAGATCAAGGTGACGGTTATCCGGGAGCGGCGCTCAATCGAATACGCGAAGTAAACGTGTTGGCCGGAAGCAAGGCCTCCGGCCAACAACTAGGAAGAGCATGACGTGCATATAGTTGCTATTGGGGACGTTGTCGGCAAGCTCGGCAGACGGACGATAGCCGAGATGCTACCCCAGATACGCAAGGAATACCCCGTCGACTTCGTGATCGCCAACGGCGAGAACGCTGCCGGCGGCAAGGGCCTGACGCCCTCGACGGCGGATGAGATGTTTCGCGCGGGAGTCGATGTCATTACCTCGGGTAACCATATCTGGGAGCACCGCGACATCTACGCGATGATGAACGAAGGCGCTCCTATCATCCGTCCTCTGAACTACCCGGAGGGCTCGCCCGGGCGCGGCTACGTGATTACGGGCGGTGTGGCCGTGGTCAACGCCATCGGCCGCGTCTTCATGCCGGCCGATACCGATTGCCCCTTCCGCGGCATCGATAAGGTGCTCTCGCAGCTGCAGAACCAGCGCATCGTCCTCGTCGACATGCACGGCGAAGCGACCAGCGAGAAGGTGGCGATGGGCTGGTACCTGGCCGGTCGCGTCAGCGCCGTCTTCGGTTCGCACACCCACGTGCCGACCGCCGATACCAGAATCCTGCCCGGCGGCACCGCCTACGTCACCGACCTCGGCATGACCGGCCCGCGCGACGGCATCATCGGCATGGAGCGCGAGCCGGTGCTGCACCGCTTCTTGACGCAGATGCCGGCGCGCTTCAGTGCGGTTGAGCACGGGCCCGCCGTGATCAACGCCATCCTCATCGACATCGACGACGAAACCGGCAAGGCCACCAGCATCCAGCGCATCGACAGGGAGATGGAATAATGGCCAGCCGGGCGGACTTCCACAACCATTCGACCTTCTCGGACGGAGTGCTATCGCCGACCGACCTGATCAAGCTGGCCTACGGCAACGGCGTCCGCATCATGGCCCTGACCGACCACGACATCACCGACGGCCTGCCGGAGGCTTTCCGGGCCGCTTCCGCCTACGACGACTTCACGCTGGTCCCGGGCATCGAGATGAGCACGGACATCGTCGGCAACGAGGTGCACATCCTGGGTTACTTCATCGACTGGCATGACGCCGAGTTCCAGAGGGCACTGGCCCGCTTCCAGGACTCGCGGCTCAACCGCGGCGCCAAGATGGTGGACAAGCTGCGC
>DASRHH010000215.1:0-7583 GCA_035650635.1 Dehalococcoidia bacterium
CAATGGCGAGGTACTACCTATACGATCGATCTACTCCCCAAGCTTAAGGTGGAGATCGTCGTCCAGGACAACATGCTGGAGGAAGTCCTGCACATCATAGGGGAGTCGGCGAGAACGGGATCGATTGGAGATGGCAAAGTATTTGTCTCCAACATCGAGGACGTCATGCGAGTACGTACCGGAGAGCGCGGCGAAGGGGCGATATAGAAAAAGGGTCCGAACTAGCGGTGGCACTCGTAGCCAAGCCTCGAGCCGGAGTTGCCCTCGGACGGCTAGTTGGCCAGCGACTCCTGAAGCGTCGTGCTGGTCTCGATGATCCGCTCCAGGGCCTCTTCGAAGGACTCTCGGGAGAGCCGCGCCGGCAGGGCATACTCTCCCTCGCGGAGCGAGGCGAGCTTGGCCTGCCAGCAGAGGTCCGCCAGGTGCGCGCCGGAGAAGCCTTCCGTACGGCGCGCCAGGTCCTGGATCAGGCCCTGGTCGTCCTCGCCGCCCACCATGTCTGCCAGCTCGATCTCCAGGATCTTTTGGCGAGCGGCCTCATCCGGTAGCGGCAGCGCGATGCGCACGCCCAGCCGCCCAGGCCGCAGGACCGACGTATCGACCATGTCGATGCGGTTGGTCGCCGCGAGCACGATGACGCGGCTCTGCGCCTGCAGGCTGTCCAGCTCAGCCAGGAGTTGGTTGACGACGCGCTCCGCGGTGCGGGAGGCGGCGTCCTCGGCGCGCTTGGGTGCAATGGCGTCCAGCTGGTCGAAGAAGATGATGGAGGGCGCCACCTGGCGCGCCAGCTCAAAGATGCGCCGCACCTGCTCCTCTGACTCGCCGAGCCACTTGCTGAAGATCTCCGGTCCGTTGACCGCGATGAAGTTGACCTGGCAGCGGTTGGCCAGAGCCCTGGCCAGCAGCGTCTTGCCGGTGCCCGGCGGGCCCGAGAGGACGATGCCCGGCGTGGAGTGCATTCCCAGCGAGGAGAGCAGGCCGGGGTTCTCCAGTGGCAGCTCTACCAGCTCGTGCAGCTGCCGCTTCACGTCCTCCAACCCGCCGATGTCATCCCAGGAGACGTCCGGAATGCCGACCAGCAGCTCGCGGATGCCGGACGGCTTGACCTTGGCCGCGGCCTCTGCGAAGTCGCTCTTCTCGACGGTTATCGGCTCGTAGCTCTCGATGGAGTTCGTCGGCATGCCGCCGCCAAAGGTGCGGCGCAGGCAGGCCAGGCCCGCCTCGCGGCAGAGCTCCATCAGGTCGGCGCCGACGAAGCCGTGCGTCTGCTCCGCCACCTCGTCCAGATACTTCGTGGTCTCCGGCAAGAGCGGCATCTCGCGGGTGTGGATCGAGAGGATCTCGCGGCGGCCGCGGGAGTCAGGCGGCATGATCGGGATCTCGCGGTCGAAGCGTCCGGGACGGCGGAACGCCGGATCGATCGAGTTCTCCCGGTTTGTGGTGCCGACGATCATCACGCCATCGACGCGGTAGAGGCCGTCCAGCAGGGAGAGGAACTGCGCCACCATGCGCGCATCGGCCTGCGATCCCAGCTGGTTGCGGTTAGGGGCCATGGCGTCGATCTCGTCGATGAAGATGATCGAAGGCGCGTTGCGGGTAGCCTCGCCGAACATCTTGCGCAAGTTGGACTCGGTCTCGCCGTAGGTCTGCCCGACGATCGAAGGGCCGTTGATGTAGAAGAACTGGGCGTTGACCTCGTTGGCCACGGCGCGCGCCAGGTGGGTCTTGCCCACTCCGGGCGGGCCGTAGAGGATGATGCCCCGTGGCGGGTTGATGCCGACGCGCTGGTAGGCGTCCGGGAAGCGCAGCGGCAGCTCCACCAGCTCGCGCAGGGTGTCGATCTCACGGTGCAAGCCGCCGACGTCGTCGAAGGTGATGCGGCTGGTCTCCTCGGCGACCTTGGCGGCGTCGGAGAGGCGGAGCACGACCTCCGTGTCCGGTCCCATGAGGCCGGGCCCCGGCTCGATGTCTTCGACGACGTAGAACGTCCCGGCCGAGGATTTGGGGAACTTGATATAGAGGACGGACGACATGCCAACGAGCGCCTTCTCCGCCTCCAGGACGCTGCGAATGTGTTCGCTCAGGCCCTGGGCGGAAAAGATGTCCATCGTCGGGGCAACGACGACGCGCTTGATGAGCTGCGGCTCGAAGACCTCGACCTCGACGGCATCGCCGTAGTGTGACTGCAGGGCTTCTCGGAGGTAGCGGTCGATGTAGATGCAGGAGCGGTCTGAGGCCGGCACGTCCATTTCGATAATGCGAGCCGGGATGTGGCGGTCTTCGTGGTGGATGACTACGGCCTTCCCCGGCTCCAGGCCCTGGGACCGCGCGGCCGATTGATCGAAGGCAACGCTTGGCATCGCCGCCCGGCCTGCGGGCATGCGTTCAGTCACAAACCTCATAAGCTATCGAATGACCTCCAAGAGCGAGAAGTTTTTAGGCGCGGTACTCCGGGCAGGGCTCGACGACCTCGAACTGGGCGCCCCACTCCATGCCCATCGCACTGGCGAGATTGAGTTCCGCTGTGAGGAGCAGCGCGTCTTCATCGCCGGTGTTGAAGTGCTGATATTCGATGCCGCCGTCCTTGATGGGCAGCGCGATAACGCTGCCCTCCTCCCAGTCATGGCTGACGCCATCGACGACGGTGTGACCACGGCCCTTCCAGACATAATGAACCCGGCCGCCCTGGTGCTTGATGCGGCCGGTGCGGCTGCCCGGCGGGATCTCGTGCATCCAGAGGAAGTAGGTGCGGATGGCGGGCTCTTCCAACAGAGGATGGATGTACCAGCGGACGATGCCCATGGGCGTCACTTCGCGGGCAGCCGTTTCGCCGTCGACGACGGCCTTGGAATTGGCGATGCGGTCACGCTCCGCATCGCGAATGCGCATAATCTCGTTCCAGAGGGGTGTTTGCTGGGCCATTTCACTCTTCTCCTTCTGGCGGGCGCTAGATTCCCTTAGCTCCCTCTTTGCGCTGCTCAAAGGCGGCGCCGGTCAGCTGCATGTACGGGCTGTAGATGATGGCCAGCCACTTGGCTGCCCTGTCCGGGTTGCGCGAGAAGTGCTGGTGGACGCAGCCGTTGGGCTTGATGGGCAGCATGATGAAGTCGCCGGCCTTCCAGTCGAAGCGCTGCCCGTCGACAACAGTGTAGCCTTCCCCTTCGATGGCGAAGAGGCCCAGGCCTCCCTGGTGGCGGTGCTGGCCGGAGGTGGTGATGCCATCTGCCGTGGTGTGGATCTCGTGAGTGAACATCAGCCAGAAGGGGACGCAGGCCCGGCCCTGCTCCAGGTAGTCGTCCATCAGGATGTACTGCAGCTTACCCTGGCGGCTATCGTCCAGGGGGCTGGGCTTGAGGACCACCGGGCTGTTGGCCAGCATCTCCCGCAGCTGCGCGTTGCGCTTGAGCGTTTCTTCGTAGTTGCTAACGTGGGGTTCGGCCTCGCGCTCTCTTAGGGCTTCCGGTTCTCGCATATCGTCTCTCCTTTGGTCTAGGCTAGATCCCTCGGCCGCCGTCCTAGCGCTGCTCGAACGCGGCGCCCGTCAGCTCCATGTATGGCCCATCGACGACGGTGTAGCCTTCCCCTTCGATGGCGAAGAGGCCCAGGCCTCCCTGGTGGCGGTGCTGGCCGGAGGTGAACATGTTCCAATAGGGCACACAGGACCGGCCCTGGTCGTAATAGTCGCCCAACAAGATGTACTGCAGCTTGCCCTGGCGGCTATCGTCCAGGGGGCTGGGCTTGAGGACCACCGGGCTGTTGGCCAGCTTCTCCCGCAGCTGCGCGTTGCGCTTCAGGCCCTCTTCATAGTTGCTGACCTGTGGTTCAGCTTCCCGCTCTCGCAGAGCTTCAGGTTCTCTCATTACTAACCGCTCCTCAGATGCCCTTGGCCCCGTCTTTGCGCTGCTCGAAGGCCATGCCGGTCCAGAGCATGTAGGGCATGTAGATCATGGCCAGCCACTTGGCCGGCTTATCCGGGTTGCGTGAGAAGTGTTGGTGGACGCAGCCGTTGGGCTTGATCGGCAACATAATGAAATCGCCGGCCTTCCAGTCGAAGCGCTGGCCGTCGACGACGGTGTAGCCCTCGCCCTCGACGGCGAAGAGACCCAGGCCTCCCTGGTGGCGGTGCTGGCCTGAGGTGGTGATGCCATCTGCTGTGGTTCTGATCTCGTGAGTGAAGATCGCCCAGTTACCCACGCAGGCCTTGCCGTTTTCCATGTCCTCCGGCCGCAGAATGTTCTGGAGCTTGCCCTGGCGGCTGTTGTCGATCTCCCGTGGCTTGAGGACCACCGGGCTGTTGCCCAGCTTTTCTCGCAGCTCCGCCTGGCGCTTCATCGTCTCGTCATAGTGGCTAACCTGCGGTTCGGTTTCTCGTTCTCTTAGGGCTTCTGGGTCACGCATAAATGCACCTCCCTGTAAGCTTCAATTTAGCAAGCTGTGCGACGGCTTGCCACCCACTAGCTAGGCTTCACGCCAAACGTTTTCCCAGGAGTCGCCACGCAGGAAGGGATTGTACTCCGGGGTGTAGTCGTGGACCTTGGGATTGACTGCCTCCAGCATCTCTGCGTTGGTCACAATCACGATGGGGCTATGCTCTATCAGGTAGAGGTTGATGTCTCGGATGAGCTTCTTGCGTTGGTTCAGGTCGTACTCCTGGCGTTGTGTCGTGATCATGTTATCGAACGTTGTATCGGCCCAGCCGGCGTAGTTACGAGACCCCTTGCTGGACAGTATCTGGGTCAGGTAAGCGTCAGGCTCCTGGGCGCTGCCGGCGTTGCCCAGGTGCATGACGGTGAAGGAGCGGTTGGCGCGGATCTGGTTTGCTGTAGGCTGGTCCGCCAGCTTAAGCGTGGCGTTGACGGCGCCCTGGCTCAACCGCTTCCACTGGGCGATGAGCAGCTGGTGCTGCTGGCTGATCGCATCGCCGGGGCTGACGAAGCCGCCTGTCAGCTCAAAGTTCAGTGGGCTAGACGGGGTGAACCCAGCTGCGGCTAGCATCTGGTTCGCCTGCCGGGCTGCCTCTGTCTTGTCAGGCTTCCACTCCAGGTATCCCTCGTACTCTTCAGCGCTGAGATCCCATGATTCCATCTCGCCCGGGAAGAACTGTCCGTGGCGGCCCCTCCCATAGTAGACGTTGGCCCAGGCCTCGATCATCTCCTTGTGGTCGATGAGGAGCCGCAGGGCGCGCGTCACGTTGGGATTATCGAAGGGCGGCACCCTGGTGTTGGGCTGGAGATAGTAAACGGCCTTTTGCTTGGCCCAGGCGGGCTGGTAGTTACTGCCGCGGCTGGCGATATAGCGTTTGGCGTCATCCCCGGTAGGGGCGTTCGCTATATCGATCTGGCCGGCCTGGAATGCGGCGTAGGCGGCCGCGTCCTCGTTGAAGTGCTGGGTGCGCAGCTCGTCCAGGTAGGGCCGGTCCGGGTTCCAGTAGTCCGGGTTTCGCACGGACCGGGAGCTAACGGTGGGCTGCAGGTCCTGCAGGATGAAGGCGCCGGTACCAACGATATCGCCGGCGGTCGTGTACTTGGCCGCGGAGTTCGTCACCTCCGGCGCCATCATGACGATGGCGTCGCCAGCGAGCTTGGCCAGGAAGCCTGCGTCCGGCTGGTTGAGCGTGATTCGTACCGTCGTCGGATTCACCGCCTCGATCTTGTCGACGGTCTCCAGTGTTGAACGACTGGCGAAGCGTGGGTCGTTGGTGCGAATGCGGTTGAGGCTGGATACGACGTCGTCAGCGGTGAAGGCGCGGCCGTTGACCGGCGGCTTGTTGTGCCACTTGGCGTTCGCGCGCAGGTGGAAGAGGAACTCCGTCTTGGAGACGACCTCCCAGCGCTCGGCGAGCTGGGATTTCACATCGTAGGTGGCCGGGTCCAGCGCCAGGAGCCCGTTGTACCAGAGCCGGAAAACAGTCGCCTGGGTCGGCGTGCCGGTGTGCGGGTCCAAGGCTACTCCCAGCGTCTCGAATCCGTTGCGCCGGGTGACGGTGCCGCCCTTGCGGGCTTGAATGGTGGTGGTCTTACCGGTAGTGGAGGTGTTGTCGCTGCAACCGATGACCGCCCCTACGGTCAGGCCGCCCGCCGCAACGGCGGTTGTCTTGAGCAAAGTTCGCCGGCTAAAGCGTCGCTGCTGCCAGCGCTGCCAGTAGTCACTCTGCATAAGTTTCCCTCCCGAACAGTTAGAGGATGCAACCATGGTCTGGGCGAATGTGCACAGAGTGTAGCCACTGCTCTGGGAATTGTAAATAGCAGGCGAAGGAAATACCGATAATCGTGGCGCAGCAAGTACCGCTCTTAGGCGATAGATGCGGCGGTTGGCGTGGGCGGCCTCTCTTGAAACTCATTGAGGCAGCCGCGAGAACAGAAGAAGTAGCGGGTGCCGTCCTGCACCAGGGTGACAGCCTCGCCAGGATGCGGTCGATAACGATGGTGCCCTGGCCGGCAAGTAGCGGGCACGCTGCACCGGATCCATCGCGAAGTCGTCAGGGATGCCAAGCGCCATGACACGTGCGGTGACCATTTTACCTTTCGCGGTGAAGGACATTTGCCCGATCAAGACCGGTACGGCGGCGGACACCCCTGGCGATCGGCTGACCGTTTCCAACTCAGAGGATCAGACGAGCGAGAGCGAGTGGAATGGGTCTGTGGTCCCCTGCTGGGCCAGCCAGTAATCGCCGGGTAGCAGCCCAAATGTCTCGCCGGTGCGTTGAAAGCCCCGGTAAAGCGCCAGGATCACCAGGATGAGCAGCACCGCGAATGCGACGCCGCAGATCGAGATGAGTAAAGCGGCCCTTCTCAGCAAAGATTTCGCCTGGCGATCGGGACCATGTCAACTCAATAGGGTCCCTGGCTTAGCGCCGAGACTTCGATCGCCTGTAGGGCAAGTTGGCCTAGTTCGACTATGCCGATGATGTGGCCATCCTCCAGGACGCAGAGCTGGCAGACATGCTCGCGACCCATAATACGGAGGGCGTCGTGCAGAGCTTCTGTTGGAGTCACCGCCACGACGTTCGACTGCATGCACTCCTTGACCTTGCATAAAGAAGGGTCTTGTCCGGCCGCGACGCAGCTTATGGCCACATCGCGACCCGTTATAAGGCCGAGGAACGCATCGCCCTCCGTGACCGGAAGCATGCTGGTGTTATGCACCCGCATCTGCCGGGTCGCCTCCAGGATCGTGTCGTTCGGGCTGACGCTGTAGGAGATAGGTGTCATGATCCGTCGTACTGTCACCTTAGACCTCCCCTTCTTAACTCCCCTTCTCCTTATTCAATACTCCGATACGACTTAAATTGGCAGGGCCCAACGGCCTATTCCTGCGGGGGCTGTAAGTACTGTTGACGCATCCAGCCCATCAAGTTGCCATGCTGCCAGGAGACTAGCACCCAGGTCTGGCCATCTGCCTCTACGGGGCGAGAGCGGATCGTCATCGGCTCGCCGGTCTTGAGGGCGCCTAGGGTGCGTGAGGCGAACGTCGGCTGCTCCATCACCCTGACGCCAGCAGACGCATTGACAATGGTGACCGGGTTGCCGATCGCCCATGGCTCGTGGGTGGTTGGGGTAGTGGTCTTCGAGAGCTGGGACACT
>DASRHH010000216.1:0-13212 GCA_035650635.1 Dehalococcoidia bacterium
ATGCTGACGTGTGCCGCGATGATACGCGTGCCGCTGGAGCGTTCTGCCTTCTCCACCGAGCTGACGATGGCCTCGGTGGCCTCCTGGATGTTGGTGACCATGCCTTTCTTGACGCCTTCCGCCGGCGTGATGCCGACGCCCAGGATGCGCAGATCCTCCTCCGGGGTCAGCTCCGCGACCAGGGTGCAGACTTTGCTGCTACCAACGTCTATCGCAGCGAGAATGCTGTCTCTGTTCACTCGGCAGCCTCCTTGGCGGCACTGGTGCTCAGGTTGGTAATCATCTCAACGTAAGGAGGGTCGGTCCCCAAACCGCAGGTCCAGCGTGCGGCCGCTCATGTAGCGCCGGCCAATCTGCTCCTCCAGCGCCTGCCAGAGGTTGAGCTTGTAGGCGGCGTTCTGGCTATCGCCGAAGATGACCTGGTAGCCCGCGTCCGTGCTTAGCTGCAGTCCCAACGCCGGGCTGAACTGGAAGGCGCTAATGCTGAGCCCCAGGCGCGCCGGCACCTCGCGGCTGAGCATGTCGGCCAGCAGGACGGCATCGGTGTCGACATGCTGGCCCGGCTGCAGCGCGTCGCGCGGCGCCGTCTCGGCGATGTTGATGCCGCCATCGGCTGGCGCAACGCCTTCCAGCACGATGCCTTCGCGATCGATGACGTAGGAGCGGTCGCCGTTGTGCCAGTAGCCGATGGGCTCGCGCTCGGTGATGGTGATGCGTACCTTGTTGGGGAAGATGCGCTCGGCCTGCACGCCCTTGACCAAGGTCATGCCGGCGACCCGCTCCTTGGCCCCGGCCAGCGAGAGGTTGATCATGCTGTGCCCCTTGAGGCCCGTCAGCATGGCAATCTCCTGCGCATCCGCGTTCTGAGCGCCCACCACCTGGACGTCCTGCACGCGCAGCAGCGGCGAGCGGTAGAGGACGACGCTTCCCGCAATGAGAGCGGCCACCGCCAGAAGGTAGACAAGCCGGCGCCAGCTATGCCTGCGGAGCCGGCGCGCGTCCCTCTCGTTGAGGATGACGTGACCGCGCAACGCCTTGCGACGGCTGTTCTCATTGGTCCGATAGTTGTGCACAACGCTGCTTCTTTTCCTGGCGCTCCAGTGCCAGCTCGATCAGCCGCGATATGAGGTCGCGGTAGGAGAGGCCGGCGGCTTGCCAGAGCTTGGGGTACATGCTGATGGGCGTGAAGCCCGGGATGGTGTTGATCTCGTTGACGTAGATGTCATCGCCGGAGAGGAAGAAATCAACGCGCGCCATGCCGGCGCAGTCGATCGCCTGGAACGCCGCGACGGCCTGCTGCTGCAAGCGCTGTAGCAGCGCTGCCGGCAGCTCCACCGGCGCCACCAGCCGGGCGCTGTCGTCGAGGTACTTGGCGGCGTAGTCGTAGAACTCGCCGGCCGGGATGATCTCACCGGGCGGCGAGGCTTCCGGCGACTCGTTGCCCAGCACCGCGACCTCGATCTCGCGACCCGCAATCGCTTGCTCGATCAGCGCCTTGCGATCGTAGCGCAACGCCAGCTCGATAGCGGCGGCCAGGCCATCGGCATCCTTCACCTTGCTGACGCCGACGCTGCTGCCCATATTGGCCGGCTTGACGAAGCAGGGGTAGTGGACTTCGCGCCTAGCGATCTGCTCGCGCCAGTCGCGAGCGGTCACCGTCATCCAGTTGGGCGTCGGCAGGCCGGACTGGCGAAAGACGCGCTTCATCAGGTCCTTGTCCATGCCCAGCGCACTGGCCGCGACGCCGGCGCCAACGTAGGGCAGGCCCAGCAGCTCCAGCATCCCCTGCAGCGTCCCGTCCTCTCCCTGGGTGCCGTGGATCAGCGGGAAAGCGACATCGCAGGCGGTGAGGGCCGTCAGAACCTCCGGGCGTATCGTCGGCTGACCGCGGGTAGTGTCCGGTAACGAGCGATAGCTGGCCGGTGCCAGCCGGGAGAGCGCCTGTGCGCTTTCATCAGGCGTCAGCCAGATGCCCTGTCGCGTGACACCGAAAGGTACGGCCTCGAAGCGGTCGCTGTTGATCGCGTCCTGCACGCCCTGCGCCGAGACGATCGAGACCTCGTGCTCGGCGGAACGTCCGCCGAAGAGGAGACCTACCTTTAGCACGCGACTGGCCATCAGAACTCGCCCACCAGCTTCACTTCGGGCTCGAGATCGATGTCGAAGCGCTCCTTGACTCGCTCCTGGGCTATCTTCATCAGCGCCGTGATATCGGCTGCCTTGGCGTTGCCCAGGTTGAGGAAGAAGTTGGTGTGCTTCTCCGAGATCTGTCCATCGCCGATGCGCTCGCCGCGCAGGCCGACCTGGTCGATCAGCCACCAGGCGGGATGCTCCAGCGGGTTCTTGAAGACGGAGCCGGAGTTGCGGCCCTTGGGCTGGGCCGCCGTGCGACGGGCGTCCAACTCTTTGACGCGGGTCCGTAGCTCCTGCGAGTCGCCCGGGTAGACACGCAGGTCCAGCGAGAGCACCACGCGGTCCTGTAGCAGGCCACGAGTGAAGACGCTGCCGCGGTAGCCCATCGCCAGAGCGTCCGGGTCGGCCTCCGCCACGCGGCCCTCGGGGTCGGAGAGGCGGGTCTTCACCAGGACATCGCGCAGGCAGCCGCCGTAGGCGCCGGCGTTGTAGACAACCGCGCCTCCCAGGGTGCCAGGGATGCCGCTGGCCCACTCCAGGCCGGCGTAGCCGCTGAAGGAGAGGCGCCGCGCCAGAGTCGCGAAGCTGACACCGCTGCCAGCGGAGACGATCAGCCCCTCGCCGTTGGGTTGCGGCTCGGAGATGCCGTCGACCTGGTTCTCGATCGCCAGGCCTCTAATGCCGCCATCGCCGACGAGGATGTTGGAGCCGGAGCCGAGGATGAAGCAAGGGATGTCGTACTCGCGGGCGAGAGCCGTCAGGCGTCGCAGCTCGTCTTCGGTCGCGGCGACGGCATAGACATCGGCCGGGCCGCCGATGCCGAAGGTGGTGTGGCGAGAGAGCGGCTCGTTGCGGCGCACCGGCACGATGGCCTCAACTGCGCTGGCGAAGGCGGGCGTGCTCATCGCCTGAGCGCCTCCAGCACCTTCGGACCGACAGCATCGACATCGCCGGCGCCGACAGTCATGAAGACATCGCCGGGTTCCAGGACGTCCAGGACGGCCTGAGCCGATTCGTCGAGGTCACCGGCGTAAACGGCCGGCGGCTCTTCGATGGCGTCGGCGAGCTGGGGAGCGCCGAGACCGGCCTGGGGCTCCTCACGCGCGGCGTACGTCTCGGCGATGAGCACGCGGTCGGCGTCGTGGAAGCAGGTACGGAAGCCGGGCAGCAGGTACTGCGTACGGCTGTAGGTATGAGGCTGGAAGAGCACCACCAGGCGGCGGTCCGGATAGCGCTGTCGGGCGGCGGCCAGGGTAGCTTCGACCTCCGTCGGGTGATGGGCGTAGTCATCGATGATAGTGACGCCGGCCGCCTTGCCGACCGGCTGGAAGCGCCGCTTGACGCCGCGGAACTCGGAGACGGCGTCGCTGATGATCTGTGGAGAAAGGCCCAACATACCAGCGACCGTAATAGCCCCCAAACAATTGCGCACGTTGTGTACCCCTGCCAGGCGATTTTCGAACTCGCCGAAAATCAGTTTGCCGCATTTTACCATAAAAGTGTAGCCGTCTATACCCTTTGGCCGTATTTTTTCTCCTGTCCAATCAAATTCCCCGTCGAGACCATAGGAGACGCTGGTGACGGGGGAGTTGCCGGCGTCTCCTATAGCCTCGCGGACTGTGGCCTGCAGGGCAGGGTTATCACCGCAGGCCACAACGGTGGAAGTAACTTGCTGCAGAAAGCGGCCGAACGTATCGACCAGGTTCTTGAAGGAGCCGTAGTAGTCCAGGTGATCGGCATCGATGTTGGTGACCAGGGCGATTTCAGGGCGATAGTTGAGGAACGCCGCGTCGTACTCGTCGGCCTCAACCACAAAGTAGGGCCCTTCCCCTGACATAACGTTGGTATCGAGGTCGATCATCTCGCCGCCCAGCATGAAGGTCGGCGAGAGGCCGGCGCGCCAGAGGATGTAGGCCAGCAGCGATGTCGTAGTTGTCTTGCCGTGGCTGCCGGCGACAGCCAGGACGCGTTTGCCTTCCATCAGGCGGGCCACCATGGCGGCGCGCTTGACCATCGGGATACCACGGCGCTCGGCCTCCGCCAGCTCCGGGTTGTCCGCGTGCGCCGCGGAAGTGTAGACGACGAGATCAGCATCGTCGACGTGCGCGGCGGCGTGTCCCTCGTGCACGGTGACGCCCAGAGATTGCAGTCGCTGGGTGAGCGGCGAGAGACGCAGGTCAGAGCCGCTGACAGCGTGGCCGCGGCTGGCCAGGATCTGCGCAATCGCGGACATATGGATGCCGCCGATGCCCACCAGGTGCACCCGTTGCGGGATGACCGCCAGGTCCGCCGTGCTCATGCCGGGGTCGCCACCTCCAGGAGCAGCCGCGCGATGTTGGCGGCGGCCTGCGGCCGGGCCAGCGCCCGCGAGCTCGCGGCCATTCGGCGCAGGGTGGGCTCGTCGCTGAGCAGCGAGCCGACCAGCGGCAGGAACTGCGGCTGCAAGTCCTCGTCCTCAACCACCGTGGCGGCGCCGTTGCGCTCCAGATAGCGAGCGTTCAGCTTCTGGTGGCCGCCAGCGTAGGGATAAGGCACCAGTACCGCCGGCAGGCCTATTGCGGGCAGCTCGCCCATGACGGAGGCGCCGGCGCGGCAGACCGCCAGGTCGGCGGCCGCCATCGCCAGCGGCAGCTCGTCGTACATGTATCCGTAGAGGTGGTAGCGGGTGCGCAGGTCCAGCGGCAGGCCGCCGCGCACGTCGACCAGGCGCGCCTCATGGGCGCGACCGGACAGGTGCACGACCTCGCAAAGCTTGAGCAGGCCCAGCAGGTTGGTCGCTACGGCCTCGTTGAGGTGGCGCGCCCCTTGCGAGGCGCCGGCCACCAGCAGGACCTTCTCCTCGGGGTCGATGCCGAGGAGCCGCCGGCCGTCGGCGCGCTGTGCTTGCCCGAACTCCGGTCGCACCGGGTAGCCGGTGACCACGCCCTTTCCCTTTGGAAGCTTGTCCAGCGCTTCCTTGGCCGTCACGGCCACCCGATCGGCGTAGCGTGCGCAGAGGCGCACCGCCCAGCCTGGGTGGATGTCCGGCAGGTAAAGGACAATCGGTATGCGAGCGCGGGCGGCCGCCAGCACGATGGGGACGCTGGCGTAGCCACCGGTGGAGAGCAATGCCTGAGGCTGGAAGCGGCGAAAAACGCCTTGCGCCTGGCGGAAGCCCCAGGCCAGGCGGCCCAGGTTCAGCGCCAGGTCCCAGGGTCTGCGGCCGCGCACCGGACCAGAGGCGATGCGCGTCGCCGGAGTGCCGTAGCGCGCTATCAGTTCCGCATCGGCTGGGGAACGCGAGGCGAGGTACTGCAGCTGTAGTGGCTCCCGCCCCTCCAGCTCCTGACGCAGCGCCAATGCGATGCTCAGGGCAGGGTAGACGTGGCCGCCGGTCCCGCCCCCACACAGCGCGAACCTCATGCCCGGCCTCTCGCTTGCGCGGTCCGTGTTCGACGCTGCCCGCGCGAGCCTCCACCGGCAGTGCGCGGCTTGCGATACGGTTCGTTCTCGTGATAGCCCTTCTCGCGGCCATAGCGAGAGACGCTGAGCAGCACGCCCACCCCGGCCATCACCGAAACGAGAGACGAGCCGCCGTAGCTGAGGAACGGCAGTGGGATGCCGGTCATCGGGATGGTGCGGGTGATGCCGCCCAGGTTGATCAACGCCTGGTAAGCGATCCAGCTGACGACGCCGACGCTGAGCAAGACGCCGAACTGGTCTCGCGATTGCAGCGTCGTCCGCAGGCCGCGATAGACGAAGAAGACGAAGAGACTGAGCACCAGAAATGCGCCGATAAACCCCAACTCCTCCGAGATGATGGCGAAGATGCCGTCCGTGTGGGCGCCCGGGACGTAGAAGAACTTCTGGCGGCTGGCGCCCCAGCCCAGCCCAGCGATGCCGCCGCTGCCCTGAGCGATCAGGAGCTGCAGGATGTGGAAGCCCGTGCCTTGAGGGTCGTTCTCGGCGGAGAGGAAAGATGCCATGCGGTCCAGTCGATACGGTTGCATCAGGATCATGCCCCAGGCCGCGGCGCTGCCGGCCATGAAGAGCAGGGCCAGGTGTACTAGCGGCGCGCCCGCCACAAAGAACAGCGTCACCGTGGTCATGACGATGACGATGGCTGTGCCCATGTCCGGCTCGACGACGATGAGCCCGCCGACTACACCCACCATCAGCACAAACGGCAGCAGCCCCAGAGAGACATCGCTGAGCTGCTCGCGACGGCTGGAGAGCCAGGCGGAGATGTAGACGACCATCGCCAGCTTGGCGAACTCGCTCGGCTGTAGCTCCAGGGGACCGGCAGGCAGCCAGCGGGCGGCGCCGTTGTGCTCCACGCCGACTCCCGGCACCAGCACAGCGATCAGCCCTAGCAGCGCGGCCCCCATCATCGCCACGCTCAAAGAGCGCAGGAAATGGTAATCCAGCCGCATGAAGAAGACGAGCGCAAAGATGCCGCCCATGGCGAAGATGGTCTGCCGGATCACGAAGTAGTTGGCGTCGTTGAACTCCAGGTAGCCGACCGCGAAGCTGGACGTGTAGACGGCCAGCAGGCCGACGATGACCAGGGCGGCCGTCGCCAGTAGCAGCAGGTAATCCGGCTGGCCGCCCCGCAGGCGGCCCGTCTCTACCGCAGCGATGGCTCTGCCTCCCCGGCGCGCGCCCGTACGATATCGCGGAAGTGCTGGCCGCGCTGCTCAAAGTTATCGTAGGCGTCGAAGCTGGTGCAGGCCGGCGAGAGCAGAACGACGTCTCCGGGCTGGGCCAGTCGCATAGCGGCAGCCATCGCGGCTTCGAGATTGCCCTCGCGGATCAGACGCGCTCGACCGCCCGCAGCCTCGATGGCGTCCGCCAGCAGCAGGCCCGCTTCGCCAAAGGTAATCACGGCCCGGCAGCGCTCGTGCGCCTCGCGGGCCAGCTCCTCCAGCGGCAGGTGCTTGTCCTGACCGCCCAGCAGCAGGACGAGCGGCCGTTCGAAGGAGCGCATGCCGGCCAGCGTCCGCTCCGGCGTGGTGGCGATGCTGTCGTTGTAGTACTCGACGCCGGCAATCGTGCCGACAAGCTCCAGCCGGTGCGGCACGCCGCGGAACTCGGCGACCGACTCGCGGATCGCCCAGGTGGAGATGCCGCAAGCGGACGCAACGGCCGCGGCGGCGATAGCGTTGGCTTGGTTGTGCCGGCCGCGCAGGCGCAGGCTCTTCATCGGGAAGAGTGGCTCGCTGCGGCGGCCCTGCTTGAGGACGGCGTTGCCGTTCTCAACGCAAACGCCGTCGCCCCGAAGGTTGCTTTCCAGACTGAAGAACAGCTTGCTGCCGGAGCCTATATTGGTGAAGGATCGGGCTTCGGTGTCGTCCTGGCCGAGGATAGCGGCATCGCCGGCGCCCTGAAAGCGGATCAGATTGCGCTTGAGGTCGCGGTACTCGTCCCAGGAGAAGTGATCGAGGTGGTTGGGCGTGACGTTGAGCACGGCGGCCACGTGCGGGCTGCGGCGCGCCAGCTGCAACTGGGTATGGCTGATCTCCAGCACCACCCAGGTGTAGGGGCGGATGCTCGGCAGCAGGTCCAGCAGGCCGATGCCGATGTTGCCGCCGATAACGTGCGACACGCCCTCGCGGCGGAACATCTCGCCGACCAGGGCGGTCGTCGTCGTCTTGCCGCTGGAGCCGGTGATGCCGACGATCGGGCCCGGGCAGAGCTCCATGAACAGCGAGAGCATCGACCAGATGGGGACACCCTGCCGCTGCGCCCGGGCGACGCCTGGCAGGTCCAGCGGCACGCTCTGCGAGACGAAGACGGCATCGGTGTCCGCAATGACAGCGGCGTCATTCTTGCCCAGCGAGAACTTCACCGGCAGGTCAGCCAGCCGCTCGATGCGCTCGGCCAACCGCTGGCGTGGTTTGCTGTCGCTGACGGTGACGTAGGCGCCCTGGCGCGCCAGGTAGCGCACCATGTCCTCGCCCTCGATACCGAGGCCGACCACCGTCACCCGCTTGTCGCGAAAGCTCAGATCTTGCACCTCAGACCTCCAGTGCCAGCACTACGCCGATGAACGCGCCCAGCGCCTGCAACACCCAGAAGCGCTGCACTACCTGCACCTCGCTCCAGCCGATCGCTTCGAAGTGATGGTGCAACGGCGCCATGCGCAGGATCCGCTTGCCACCGGAGAGCTTGAAGTAGGCGATCTGCCCGTAGACAGAGGCGCCCTCCAGCACGAAGACGATGCCGATCAGCGGCAGCACCAGCCATTGCTGCGTCATGAACGCCGCGACCGCCAGTCCGCCGCCCAGCGCCAGCGCGCCGACGTCTCCCATGAACATCTGCGCAGGGTAGCTGTTGTAGCAGAGGAAGGCCAGGCAGGCGGCCACCACGGCGAAGCAGAACGTCGCCAGGGCGCCCTGCTCCTGCGCGACTGCGATGCCGCCGTAGGCGGCGTAGGCGATGGCGCAGGTGCCAGCCGCCAGGCCGTCCAGCCCGTCAGTGACGGCCACGCCGCCAGCCGTCAGCACCAGGACGGCCGCGGCTAGCGGCACGAACCAGCCGCCGATCTCGTGCAGTCCGCCGTAGGGGACGGCGATGCCCTTGAGGTCCAGCCGCCAGTAGAGAAGGAAGGCGACGACGATACCGGTCGAGATTAAGCCAACCAGCTTGACGCGCTTATTGAGCGCCCATTGCCGGCGCTGCCGCAGCGAACCCAGGTCGTCGACGAAGCCAATGGCTGCCAGCGCGAGCATCGCGCCTAACGGAATGCTGATGGAATGGCTGTGCGCCAGGTTGGCGGCAACGTTGGCAGCGAGGACTGCGCCTAGGATGAGCAGGCCGCCCATCGTTGGAGTGCCGGCCTTCGCCTGGTGGCTCTCCGGCCCCCACTCGCTGATCTCCTTGCCCACGTTGAAACGTTGCAGGGCTTGAAGAAGAGGCCTTCCCGCTAGAACTGCTGCTGCCAACGTCACGGCTCCCAGACTGAGTGCATAGATCATCTCGCCAGCGCCTGCACCACACGCTCCAGCTCCAGTGCGCGCGACGCCTTGACCAGCAGATGGTCGCCGGCGCGTAGGTCCTGCTTCAAAGCTTCGATTGCCTCTGCGCGGTCGTGCACGATCCTGACATCGGGGTGGCCGGCGGCTCTGGCAGCGTCAGCGATCAGCGACGCCTTCTCGCCGGTGGCGTAGAGGACATCCGTCGTGCTGGCCCCGCGGCGGCCGATGGCGGCATGGCCCTCGGCCTCGGCGGCACCCAGCTCACGCATGTCGCCCAGCAGCGCCAGGTGGCGGCCGGGCGTCTCCGCCAGCAGGTCGAGCGCGGCTAGCACGGAGATGGGGCTGGCGTTGTAGCTGTCGTCGATGATAGTGCTGCCGTTGGCTCCGGCGACGACGCGTAGGCGGAAAGTCGGGCGTGCTTTGCCCAGAGCTTCTGCTACTTCCGCCAGCGAGAGGCCCTCCGTCAAGCCGACGGCTGCGGCCGCCAGCAGGTTGTGCAGGTTGTGACGGCCGGGCAGCGGCGTCGAAACGCGAACGGTCTCGCCGGCGTAAGTAAGGTCGAAGGAGAAGCCGTCCAGGCCGCGGCTCTCGATGCTATCGCCGCGGATGTCGCTCTCCGCTGTGGTGCCGTACCAGAGGACACGCGCCTTCGTGCGCCCGGCCAGCGCGCTCACCAGAGGGTCGTCGCGGCTGAGTATGGCTACGCCCTCCGCCGGCAGCGACTCGATGAGCTCCGCCTTGGCGGCGGCGATTGCCTCCAGTGAGCCGAGGCGCTCCATGTGGGTGGGGCCGATGTTGGTGATGACGCCGACGTCCGGGCGCGCCAGCTCGCAGAGCAGTGCGATATCGCCGGCCGCGAACATCCCCATCTCCAACACCGCGGCCTGGTGTTGCGAGGTTAGCTCCAGCAGCGTCAGTGGCAGGCCGATCTCCGTGTTGAGATTGCCCTCGTTCTTTAGCGTGACATAACGCAACGAAAGCACAGAGGCAGTCAGCTCCTTGCACGTCGTCTTGCCGACGCTGCCGGTGATCCCGATGACTCGAACGCGCGATCGCTCGCGTCTCTGGCGGGCCAAAGCCCACAGCGCCGCCAGAGGGTCGGCCACCTGGAGAACGGCGACACCGGCCGGCACCTCGACGGGCGGCAGGTGCACCAGCAGGCCGGTAGCACCACGTGCAATAGCGTCCGAAATGAAGTCGTGGCCGTCCACCCGCTCGCCTTTTAGCGCTACGAATAGGGAGCCCGGGTTCGCCTGGCGGGAGTCGACGACGACGCGCTGAAAGGCCTGCGACCGGCCGTTTTCGGGCGCGGCGGTGAGCTTAGCTGCGGTGGCTTCCACTATCTCTTCCACTGTCAGCACGAACTTATCTTAACGGATTATTGAATCGAGGCATGATCATTGATCCGGCGCGATGTTGTAGTAGTCGAGCGCGGCCTTGGCCAGCCGGCCAAAGGCCGGTGCGGCAACCGTGGTGCCCCACGGCACGCCCCTGGGCTCGTCGATCTTGACCAGGATGACTAGGGAGGCGTTGTCCAGCGGCAGGATGCCGGCGAAGGAAGAGATGTAGGTGTCGGGCTTGTAGGTGCCGTCGCCATTGGCGATGTTTGCCGTGCCGGTCTTGCCTCCGATCAAGTAATGCGAGATGTCGACCACGCCTTTCGGCAGCTGATCCGATACCACAACGCCCATCATCTGGCGCACGTTGCGGGCCGTTTGCGGGCTGATGACCTGGCGCACCACCTGGGGCTGCGTCTTCTGCGTGCCGCCCGGCCCGACCACCTGGTCGACGACGTACGGCTTCATTAGCTTGCCGTTGTTGGCGATGGCGGCGACCATCATGGCGAGCTGCAGCGGCGTCGCCGTGATGCCCTGACCGAAGGAGTTAGTCGCCAGGTCGACACGCGTCCAGGAGGGGTCGGTTTCGGGCGTACGCACCTGGCCGGCGGCGTCGCCGGAAAGTCCGATGCCCGTCTTCTGCCCGAAGCCGAAGCGATGTACGTAATCGTAGAAGACACCCGGGCCGACCTGACCGGATATCCAGGCGGCGCCGACGTTGAGGCTCTTGACGATTGCCTGGCTGACGGTCTGCCAGCCGTTGGCGCTGAAGTCCCAATTGTAGATCTTCCAGTCGGTGGCCTCGTAATAGCCGGGGTCGTACCAGGAGGTAGTGGGGGTGACCTTACCGCTATCGAGCGCGGCGGAGACGGTAACGAGTTTGAAGATGGAGCCGGGCTCGTACTGGTCCGTCACAGCGCGATTGCGTGTGAGGTTGAGCTTGGAGTTATCGCTGATGTCCGGGTTCGTCAGGTCAAAGCTGGGCAGGCTGGCCATGGCGCGGACGGCGCCTGTGCGGCTATCAACGATGACGATAGAGCCGCCCTGAGCGTTGCGTTCCTTGACCGTGTTGGCCAGCTCCTGCTCCGCCAGACGCTGCAGGTAACGGTCGATGGTCAGGACGACGTCCGAACCGGGCTGCGGTGCGGTCTCGTTGCGTTGGCCGAAGAACAGTGCGTTGCCCAGGCCGTCGCGCTCCGTCACCAGCTCGCCCTTGCTGCCGCCGAGGACGGAATCGAGATCGGCCTCCAGGCCGGTCAAGCCCTCCTGGTCCTTGCCCAAGAAGCCGATGAGCTGTGAGGCCAGGTTCCCCTCCGGGTAGACCCGCTGGCTGCCTTCGACCAGACGGGCGCCCAGCGGCGCGGCGTCGCGGATCTTGCTGGCCTGGTCGTACGTGAGGCCACGCGCCACAGGCGTCTCGTACATGTCGGTGGCTTGGACGCCGGCGACCATCGTTGCGGCGTTGCCGCCGGTGATGCCGGCGATCGTCGAAGCGGCGATCGAAGCCTTGCCAGTATCCTGCCAGGCCTTGGTCTCGACCATGACGTCGTAGCTGTCGATGCTTACGGCCAGGGGGTAGCCGTTCTCATCGAGGATGGCGCCGCGCCGGCCGCTGACAGTCTCCTCGTGGACGCGGGTCTGGCGAGCTTCCGCGGCGTAATAGGGATGTTCCAGGACCTGGAGCTGAAAGAGGCGCCCCAGTATGGCGACTGAGGCGAATGCCAGGAAGCTGACGACTAGCCCGATGCGCCAGGTGAGGTTGCGTCCGTTGGCCATGCTCCGTCGCCTACGGCAGCGGCAGCCAGCCGAAGAGTTTGCTCCACAGCGACTCGCCGGCAGGGTGCGGCGGCGTTGGAGAGGGAAGCAGACGGTTGGGCAGGGTTTCGGGTTGCGGTGTGGGTCCGGGAACGGAGATATAGGTAACGTTGTCTGGGGCCTTCATCTTCAGCCGTTGCGTGGCCTCTTGCTGCACCCGGTTAAGGCTGCTCAGGTAGGCCAGTTGGGCCTCCGCCTCCTGGACGCGCGCCTGCCAGTCGGTTTGTTCTCGTTGCAGCTGCTGAATGTGGCCGTTGGTCGTGGTGGCGCCGCTCGATTGGATGAGCGGCAGCAGGGCCGCCGCCGCCACTATCAATAGCGCCGCCGTGAGCAGCAGCGGTAGGCCGGGCGAGTGCAAACCGTGCGCGGCCCTGGTCTGCCGCTGGCTGCGTGGACCGCTGGACATCCTAGAGCCTCTCCGCCGCCCGCAGCCTGGCGCTGCGCGACCTGGGGTTGCTGCGGACCTCCCCCGGGCCGGGCCGGCCGGCGCCCTTGATGGCGAGGCGCAGTGTGGCAAGATGACCGCAGACGCAGACCGGTGTCCCGGGCGGGCAAATACAGTCGCGGCTCTCGCGCTGGAAGAACTGCTTGACGATGCGGTCTTCCAGGGAATGGTAGGAGATGACGACTAACCGGCCGCCGTGACCCAGGACCTCGACGGCCTGGCTTAGCGCCTCGCTGAGAGCGGCAAGCTCGTCGTTGACGGCGATGCGCAAGGCCTGGAAGGTGCGGGTGGCCGGGTGAATGCGGCGATGCTTGCCGCCAACAACCCTCGCTACCAGCGCCGCCAGCTCCGTCGTCGTACGCAACGGCCGCGATTCGACGATGGCGCGGGCGATGCGCCGGCTACCCGGCTCCTCGCCATACTGCCAGAGCACGTCTGCCAGCTCTTCCTCCGAATAGCTGTTGACGATCTCCTCGGCGGACAGCGTTTGTTGCTGGCCGAAGCGCATGTCCAGCGGCCCCTCCGA
>DASRHH010000217.1:0-13345 GCA_035650635.1 Dehalococcoidia bacterium
GCGTAAAGCGCCCCGAGCGGCGCGAAGACGAACGACATCTGCAGGATGCTGGTCATGCTGCCCCGCAGGTGCTCCGGCGCCAGGAGTTGCAGGACCGAGGTGTTCGTCGTGGTGTAGACGGACTCCGCGGCGCCCGCGCAGACAAGAAACGGTATGGCCAGCAAGAGCTGTCCGGTGGTAGAGGCAACGACGGTAAACAGGCATTCCGACATCGCGAAAATCATAACAGCGAAGAGCTGCATCAAGCCGCGTCGGTCGATGCGATTGAATGACGCGGTTAACAGCCCGCCGATGAGCCCGCCAAAACCGATCGCACCCACCAGGATGCCCAAAGTAGCGGCATCGCCGTGGAAGGTCTTCTTGGCGAAGATCGGCAGCAGCGCCCAGTGCAGCGGGATGATGAACAGCGGCGAGACGACGGTGATCAGCACCATCAGCCGTGCCCGTGGCTCTCGCAGCGCGTAGCCGTAACCCTCCTTCAGATCGTGGATGAACCAGCGCCGCGGCGGTTGCGGCGCCCGCGGCGGCATGCGGACCATGAGAACGGTGGTCATTACGCTCAGGTAGGCCAGGCTCTGCAGAAGGAAGTTGTTGGCCGGCCCGAAGACCACGATCATCAGGCCGCCGATGGCCGGCCCGATTGAGCGGGCCAGGCTGAACGCCAGCCAGCTCAGAGCCACGGCGTTGGGCACAACGTGCCGGGGGACGAGGTCAAAGACGATGGTCTGGCGGGCGGGCATGTTTATGCTCTGGGCCGCACCGATCAGCAGCGTGAAGACGAAGAGATGCCAGATCTCCACAATGTGGAAATAAAGGCCGAGCGCCAGGAGGAACGTTATGAAGAACATCGCCAGTTGGCTGCTGGCAATGATCCGGTTGCGGGGCAAACGGTCGCTGGCAACGCCGGCGAGCGGTGAGACGAGCAGAGTCGGTATGACACGCATCCCGTTGATGGCGCCCAGCGCGCTGCCCGACCCGGTGAGGTCGTATACCACCCAGTTGATCGATACCTGCTGTATCCACTGGGCTGCGGCGGTGCAGATGTCGCCCACCCAGAGGAAGCGGTAGTTCCGGTAGCGGAAGGCACCGAACATACCGATGCCCGCGGCCAACTGAGAGGGGGCGGGCTCCTCCTCGCCCGGCGGCTCGACAGCGATGGCCGAGGTCCCGGCCAGGGCCTCCTCTTCCGGAGTGGTGGACTGGAGGTCTTGCAGGCGTTCGTCTGGTCTGGTGTCGGCCATAAGCGATAATTAGCGGCGAGAAGAATTGTTTGGTATCGCCAACATACGCTCTGCGGCCGGCAACGGCAAGCGGCGCCGCTCGCCTCGGCAGCTCGCTAGGTCGGCTTCGCGCTCTGGCGTTTCAGGAAATCGATCGCGATACGGTTGAACTCTTCCGGGTGCTCCAAGTGCGGCATGTGCCGCGCCCGCGGGAAGATGTGCAGCTCCGAGCCGGCGATCTGCCGGTGCAGCTCCTGCCAACAGCCGGGCTCCCGCAGCAGGTCGCCCTCGCCGCCGACGATGAGGACGGGGCAGCGCAGGCTGGCCAGGTCAGCCGCATCGGAGCGGAAGGGCTTCTCCACGCCGGGCCGGGCGAAGCGCGCCGCCGCGACCGCCTCCCAGGCGCCCGGCTCAATGCTGGCCCGCCAGCGTTCCTCGACGACCTCATCAGCCCACCAGCGTTCCTCCCAGAAGAGCACCTTGAGAATCTCGCGCATCTGCTCCCGGGAGCCGTCGTAGTTGTTGAGGGTCTGCCGTGCCGCATTATCGGGTGCGTAGCCGCCGCCACTCACCGAGATGATCGAGAGGATGTTCCAGCGGGGCGGCTGAAGTGTGGCGACGCGCTGGATCAGGCCGCCGCTGAAGGAGCTGCCGATGAAGTGCGCCGCCGGGATGCCGAGCAGATCCAGGAAGCTGCCGATATGCTGCACCCGGAGCGTCCACTGGTCCGTGAAGCTGAAGAGCTTATCGGTGCGGCCAAAGCCGACCATGTCCGGCGCCAGAACGTGAAAGTGCTGCGCCAGCGTGCCCAGCGTCTCGCGCCAGGAGAACTCGGCCCGTGCCCCGAACTCGGCGCTGTGCAGGAGGACGACCGGCTCGCCGCTGCCGCCCTCCAGGTAGTGCGTACGCACGTCGCCGACCTGGATGAAGCGGCTGGCTATGCCCGGCGGCAGCTTACCGGCCGGGACAACATCTGCTGTCGTCACGGTACGGAGAGGAGCTAGCCGCCGCGTGCTTGCGGGGCCGGCGCCGCCGGTTCGCCAAGTTCGCGAATGGCCGGGTAGACCTCCCTGGCGAATAGCCGCATGCTCTTGCGCACCATGTCCGTCTGCAGGAAGCCGGCCTGCATCATCATCAGCATGTGGCCCACGTTGCACTCGTCGTGCAGCTTGCGCATCTTCTGGATGACGGTGTCCGGGCTGCCCCAGATGACGACGCCCATGTTATTGGCGTCCTCCCAGCTCGGCTCCGGGAAGCCCTGGCCCATCATGATGCGCGCCGAAGCCTCCGGCGGCAGGTAGCCAGGCGGGTTCCAGAAGCCCATGTGGCGGACGGCTTTCATGTACCACATCAGGGCCTCGCCTTCCACGCGGGCCTTCTCGTCGGTCTCGCCCACATAGACCAGCGCCAGGTGGGCGAACCTCTCGGGGCCGGGCTCGGGCAGGCCTAGCTCCGCGCAGGTATCGAAGTAAATCTTGTGCAGCTTCTGTTGCGCCTGATAGGGCAGCAAGAAGGTGGCGTGCACGTACTGACGCTCAGCGATCCAGGGGATGCTATCCGCGCTGGAGGCCGGGATCCAGACTGGCGGGTGTGGCTGCTGCAGCGGCCGCGGCCAGGGGTTCACGTAGCGGTAATGCCAGAACTTGCCCTCCCAATTGAACGGCTCGTGGGTCGTCCAGGCCTTGAGTATGATGTCGTGCGACTCCTCGAAGCGTTCGCGGGTCAGGGGCGGGCTGGTGTTGGCCGGATGACACTCGGTGGGCACGCCGCGCACGAAGCCGCAGATTAGCCGACCGTCCGAGAGACAGTCGAGGAACGCCATCTCCTCGGCGACGCGGACAGGGTTATCGCGATGGGCCAGCGGATTGCCGAGCAGCAGGATCTTCGCCTGCTTGGTGCGGCGGACGAGGGCTGCGGCGGCCAGCGGCATCGCCGAGTCGATGCAAGTCGGTGTCTGGTGGTGCTCGTTGAGCATGATGTCCAGGCCCAGCTCGTCGGCGTATTCATGCTCGTCCAAGTAGCGGTTGTAAAGCTCGCCGGCAGCCTTCGGGTCGAGGTACTCACTGGGAAGAATGACCCGCTGCGAGTTCAGGGCCTCGACAACCTCCGGCGGGTAGTGCGGATAGGGCATTTCGGTGAAGTAGTAGGCTCGCATGAGGCTATCGCTCCTCGCTGAGGAAGTTCGTGACCGCTGCGACGAACTGCTCAGGCTGTTCCAGATACGGGAAGTGGCCGGCCGAGTCTATGAGCTGAAAGCGCGACCCCGGTATCGCCTGCTGAAAGGCGCGGCCGTACGCCGGCGAGACGACCCGATCGTCGTCGCCCCAGAGGACGAGCGTTGGCACAGAGATGCGGTGCAGCCATTGCCGCAGCTTGGGGTTGTGCATGAACGGCTTCCAGCCATAGCGCAGGGCACTCTCCCGGCCGCGGATGTGGGCCACTAGCGTCTCGTAAGGCAGGTCCGGCTCGCCAGGGAGGGTCAGGCGCTGGGCGCCGAGGTCGGGGTCGTGCCAGGTAGCCGCCAACAGCTCATCGCGGTCCATCATGATGAAGGTATCGAGGATGTCGGCTTCGGTCGGGCCGGAGACCTTGATGCCGACCGAATCGGCGAGGACGAGCCGGTGCAGGTTGTGGCTGCAGCGCACCGCTATCTCGGCGGCGATCCAGCCGCCCAGTCCCAGGCCAAGCAGGTTGAACGATCCGCTCAATTCCTCCAGTAGATCGAGGTAGACGTAGACGACGTCCTCCATGATTTCGATCTGCTCAGGCCGCTCGGAGGTGCCGAAGCCGGGGTGCGAGGGTGCCAGCACTGTGAAGCGCTCCGCCAGCGCCGACTGGTAAGGGTACCAATGGCCCGCGGCCTCGTAATCGTGCAGGACGAGAAGCTGCGGCCCCTGGCCCGCGCGTAGCACCTGCAGGGATACGCCAGCTACCTGGCGAAGCTCCTCCTGCGGCGTCAACGATGTCGTGCTCAGCGATTCCCTCCCAGGCCTTCAGAAGCACGCATCACTTTCACAAGCGAACTATCGTGCCTGCACCGACATACTAGCACACAATCTGGGCGCCTTTGAAGCTTCGGGAATATCTGAGCAGCGGCTCCTTGGAGTAAAATTCGGCGTACATGGGCACTCGCTACCGCGCCTTCCGTCACCGCAACTTCACGCTCCTCTGGACCGGGCTGGTCTTCTCCAACATCGGGACGTGGATGCAGTTCGTAGCGCAAGGCTGGCTCGTCGTCACGTTGACCAAAAGTCCCGGCTGGTTGGGCGTCGTAGCGCTGGCCGGCGCGCTGCCCTTCCTGGTGTTGCCGCTGATCGCAGGCGTCATCGCGGACTACATCGATCGCGTGAAGCTGCTGAAGATGACCCAAACCGCGTCCATGCTCCTGGCGTTCGTGCTGGCCATCCTCACCATCACGGACCTGGTCAACCTCTGGGAGATAATCGCGCTCGCCTTCCTGACAGGCACGGCCAACTCCTTCGATAATCCCACCCGCGCTGCGTTGGTACCGGACCTCGTGCCCCGTGAGGACCTCATGCAGGCGATCTCGCTGAACTCAACGGCCTTCCAGGGAGCGGCGCTGATCGGCCCGGCCATTGCGGGCGTGCTCGTCGGCGTCATCGGCGTCGGCGGCTGCTTCATGATCAACGGCTTCAGCTACCTGGCGGTGATCGTCGCGCTATTTCTGCTGCGGATCGAGGAACCGGTGCGCACTACCGCCATCGCCTTGAGAAGGGAGCTGGTCGCCGGCGCGCGATTCGTGCTATCGACTCCCGTCCTGCTCAACCTTCTCCTGCTGACCGTCGCGTTCAGCCTCTTCGGCCGGTCGTACACGACGCTCTTACCGGCGTTCGCCAAGCTGGTGCTGAACAAGGACTCCAGCGACCTCGGCTTCATGTACGCCATGCCCGGCCTGGGCACGCTCATCGGCGGGTTTGGCCTGGCGACCTACGGCAACGTGCGGGACAAGGGCCGCTTCCTGCTCATCATCTCGGTCGCCTACGGAGTGGCGATGGTCTGCTTCTCGCTGTCCAGCCAGCTCTGGCTGATCCTGGCCATCCTGATCGTGGTCGGCGCCTGCAATACCGCCTTCAGCGCGACCGCAAACACGATGCTGCAGACGCGGGCTCCCGGCCCCATGCGAGGACGGGTCATGAGCTACAACACGATCGCGTTGATCGGGCTGACGCCGCTGGGCGGCGCCATCGTCGGTGGCATTGCCGAGGCCGCCGGCACCAGGGCGGCGCTGGTGACGGCCGGCCTCGTCGTCGCGGCCTGTGCCATCCTCATCTACTCGCTGCTGCCGTACCTGCGAGCAGCCAAGTATGAGGAGCAGGCGCTGCTGCAAGAGGTGGCCTCGTAGCTGCGCTTGCTCAAGTCGCAACTGGCCGCTTCCTGACGACGAACGACGCCAAGAGACCAATCCCAACCAATGCGATGCCAAGAAGCGTCGCCTTGGCTTGTAGCTGCGTCATCATCAAGACAACGCTTACCAGACCGAGCAGCGGGATAACTGGCAGGCGGCCCAAAGCACCGGGTATACGGTACGGCCGCTCTGCCAGGGGCCGGCGTATACGCAACAGCAGGACGGAGCTGTTCACTGCCAGGAATACGACGTAGACCGCGAAGTCGGTGACGCTAGCCACCAGAGCGATATCGCGGATCAGAACGAAGCCGGCCGCGACCAGGGCTGAAAGCACGACTGCGTTAGATGGCACGCGCCTATTCGGGCTGACCCTGGCCAGTGCCGCAGGCATCGAGCCCTGAGAGGCCATACCGTAAAGGAGACGCGACGCTGCCGTAACAACCAGCAATGTAGTGTTGACGGTAGAGACAATTGCCAGGCTCGCCATGACGTCGCCGCTGCGACCGCCCAACGCGTGGCCGATGACATCAGCAAGCGGTCGCTCAGAGGAGCCAAGTGCCTGCGCGCCCACCACGCTAACAGCTGCAATCGCGACACCGACGTAAAGAATGGTTGAAATGAGCAATGCCAAGAAGAGGCCCCGCGGCACGGTCTTGACCGGGTCCTCGGTCTCCTCAGCCAGCGTAATCACTTCGTCGAAGCCGATGAAGGCGAAGAAGACCAACGCCGCTCCGCCAAGTAACCCACCCGGCGACTCCACCGCCAGCAAGTTCTCGTTTCCCAGATGAGGTATGCCGATGCCGATGACGAGAACCAGCCCGCCAACCTGGACCAGGCTGAGAAGCACTGTCAGGCGAGCTGAATGCCTGATGCCTGTTAGCGCGATGCCCGTAACCAGCAGCAGCAGTCCCAGCGCAGAGAGGCGCGTATCCAGATCGACGAACTGGGTAACGTACCGCGCGAAGCCGAGCGCCACTGCGGCAGCCGCGACCATTAAGCCAGACACCATCACCCACCCGACCAGGAAGGCGACGTATTCCGGGTAGGCATGTCTCGTGTACTCGTACTCGCCGGCCGCGCTCGGAAACATCGAGGCAAGCTCCATGTAACTCAATGCCGTCAAGAAACTGACCAGGGCAGCCAGCACAAACGACATCCAGACGCCACCTCCGGCTTCTGAGGTGGCCGAGCCGACAAGCACGTAGATGCCGGCGCCGATAATGATTCCCACCCCGCCAGCCGTGACATGGACAAGCCCCAGGACCCTATGTAATGGCGCGGCTGCGGACTGTTTCACTGGTGGTGCTGTTGGAATGGAGTGCGTCGGCCTCTGGGTTAGCAATTCGAGAGTAGCATGCCTTTCGCCGAATCCTCAGCGAAAACGCTCGCCTCGTGTTTTGAACGGCGAAGACATCCTTGCTAACATGGAAGCGGCCGCCTTTGTCCGATCGCCCGGAGAACCATCCCATGAGACGCATCGCGCTGTTCTGTTATGGCCATCGCTGGTTTATCCTGCTGGGTTGGATTGCCTTCCTTGTGGCACTGTTCGTGCTTTCGACCGGCATCGGCAGCAACTTCCGCACCGAGTTCAAGCTTCCCGACTCTGAGAGTGCAAATGCGCTCGACTTGCTGAAGGCACGCGGAGTCCCGGAACGCGGTGGCTTCACAGGCCAGATCGTCTTCAACGCAGAACAAGGAGTGAACGACCCGGCCGTCCGCCGCACGATGGAAGACTTCTTTGCCAAAGTGGCCGCGGCCGTGGACGGGGAGCAGATCAACAGCCCCTACGACCCCGCAAACGCGCACCAGATCTCGCCGGACGGCAAGACCGCCTACGCGGAGATCAACCTCTCGCACCGGAACCAGGCACAGTTCATGGACGATAGCAAGCACGTCAAGGCGATCCTGAAGACTATCGACCAGCCAGGGCTGCGCATCGAGCTGGGTGGCGACATCTTCGTGGACCAGGCGGACTTCTCCAGCGAGTCCGTCGGCATTGTTGCCGCCGTCATCATCCTGCTGATCGCCTTCGGGTCGCTGCTGGCGGTCGGCCTGCCGATTATGACCGCACTCTTCGGCATCGGCTGCGGCGCCTCGTTGATCGCGCTGTTCACCCACGTGATGACCGTGCCGGACTTCACCACGCAGATCGCGGCGATGATCGCGATTGGCGTCGGCATCGACTATGCACTGATCGTCGTCACCCGCTATCGAGAGTCGATGCACCAGGGCATGGAGCCGCGTCCGGCGGTCGCCCTGTCGCTCAATACGTCCGGCCGCGCTGTGGTGTTCGCCGGACTCACGGTAATCATCTCGCTGTTCGGCATGTTCCTCATGAACATGGACTTCGTGCGCGCCGTCGCTATCGGCGGCATCCTGGCGGTGCTGATGACCATGCTGACCGCGATAACGCTATTGCCGGCCCTCCTTGGTTTCGTCGGCAAGAATATCGATAAGTTCGGCATTCCCCACCTGCGGCACGCCCACGGTGACCGGGAGCGCAGCTTCTGGTACCGCTGGAGCCGCCTTATCCAGGCACACCCCTGGCCGGCGTTGGTCCTCAGCGCGAGTCTCTTGATTGCGCTGGCCCTACCCGTGTTCGCACTGCGCCTGGGCATCGGCGATGCCGGCAACCGGCCGGCCAGTGACACGACCCGCCGCGCCTACGACCTCATGTCAGAAGCATTCGGCCCGGGCGTTAACCTGCCGTTCCTCTTCGTCGTCGATACGCCGAACGGCGCCGCCGACATGCCAAAGGTGCAAGCAATCGCCAACGCGATCCAGCAGACTCCGGGCGTGGCTTCTATCACAGCCCCGAAACTGCTGCCGGACGCCCACCTCAGCTTGATCAACGCCTTCGCGGCCTCATCGCCACAGGACAAGGCGACCTCTGACCTGGTGCACCGCCTGCGCAACGAGACGCTGCCACCCCTGAAGGCGAGCACAGGTCTCCAGGTCTATACGTCCGGCGGGCCGGCGATTATCGTCGACTTCTCGGACTTCATCGCGTCGCGGCTGCCGTTGTTTATCGGCGCCGTGCTGTTGCTCTCCTTCCTGCTCCTGATGACGGTGTTCCACAGCGTGGTTGTGCCCCTCAAGGCTGTAATCATGAACATGCTCTCCATCGGCGCCTCGTTCGGTGCCATGGTGGCCGTCTTTCAATGGGGATTCATGGACAGTGTGTTCGGCCTGGGCAAAGAAGGGCCTATCGATGCCTGGGTGCCGATGATGCTCTTCGCGATCCTCTTCGGGCTATCGATGGACTACGAGGTGTTCCTGCTGACCCGCATCCGCGAGGAATACGACCGCACCGGCGATAACCGTCAGGCGGTGGCGGACGGTCTCGCCGCCACAGGGCGCGTGATCTCCGCCGCAGCGGCAATCATGGTCTGCGTCTTCGGCGCCTTCATCCTCGGCCAGGGCCGCGATATCAAGCTGGTCGGCTTCGGGCTGGCCTTTGCCGTGCTCATCGACGCGACGATCGTCCGGCTGGTGCTGGTGCCTTCGGCGATGGAGCTGATGGGTAAGGCGAACTGGTGGGCGCCGTCCTGGCTGGTGCGCTGGCTGCCGACGATCCACATGGAGGCCGGCAGCGCCCTTGAGAGCGAGCACTAGCTCCGGGCTGACACGGCCGCCTTCCGAGATCTCCCTTCCGCCTGGAGGACAAGCTTCCGCATGCGGATGTCCGCCGGCGCAACCTCCAGGCATTCGTCGTCCCGGATGAACTCCAGGCACTGTTCCAGCGAGAGCTGCTGGTGAGGAATTAGCTTCAGCGTCTCCTCTGACGTCGAGGAGCGCATGTTCGTCTGCTTCTTTTCCTTGGTCGGGTTGACGTTCATATCGTCCGGCCGCGCGTTTTCGCCGATGATCATGCCCTCGTAAACCTTCACCCCCGGGCCGATGAAGAGCACGCCACGCTCCTGCAGGTTCATCAGGGCGTAGGGAGTCGTTGCGCCGGCGCGGTCGGCCACCAGGACGCCCGTGGGGCGGACGCGCAGTTCGCCATGCCATGGCTCGTAAGCCTCGAAGACGTGGTGCAGAATCCCGGTGCCGCGGGTCTCCGTGATGAACTCGGAGTGGAAGCCGATGAGCCCCCTCGCCGGCGCCAGGTACTCCATGCGCACCCAGCCGGTGCCGTGATTCACCATCTGCGCCAGGCGCCCTTTGCGCAGGCCGAGAAGCTGGGTGATAACACCCAGATACTCTTCCGGGACGTCGATGGCGACGCGCTCGACCGGCTCATGGAGCTTGCCGTCGATGAGCCGGGTGATGACCTGCGGCTTGCCGACCGTCAGCTCGTAGCCCTCGCGACGCATAGTCTCGACGAGCACTGCCAGCTGCAGCTCGCCGCGGCCCAGCACTTCCCAGGTGTCAGCCACCGAGGTCGGCTGCACCCTGATCGAGACGTTCCCCAGGACCTCGGCGTCGAGGCGGTTCTTGACCAACCTCGAGGTCAGCTTGTCGCCGGAGTTCCCGGCCAGAGGCGAGGTGTTAATGCCGATCGTGATCGACATGCTGGGCTCGTCGATGCGGATCACCGGCAGCGGCCGCGGGTCCTGTGCATCGGTCAGAGTATCCCCGACCGTCACGTCGTCCAGGCCGGCAACAGCGATGATCTCGCCGGGACCGGCCTCGTCGGCGGGAATGCGCTCCAGCGCCTCGGTCAGAAAAAGCTGCACGATCTTGAAGTTCTGGATGCTTCCGTCCTCGCGACACCAGGCTGCGGTCTGGCCCTTGCGAATGATGCCGTTGCGCACGCGGCAGATGGCCAACCGCCCCAGGTACGGCGAGGCGTCCAGGTTGGTCACCAGCGCCTGCAGAGGATGGCCCTCCTGGTACTCGGGCGCCGGGATGTGCTCCAGCAGCAGCGAGAACAACGGCTCCAGGCTGGTCCCCTCCTCCGACGGATCAAGCGAGGCCGTACCAACGCGGCCGTTGCAGTAGACGATGGGAAACTCGATCTGATCGTTGCCGGCGTCCAGGTCCAGGAAGAGCTCATAGACCTCGTTCACCACCTCCTGGATGCGCGCGTCCGGCCGGTCCACCTTGGTCACCAGCAGGATGACCGGCAGACGGCGCTCCAGCGTCTTGCGCAGGACGAAGCGGGTCTGCGGCAGCGGGCCCTCGCTGGCATCGACCAGCAGGAGGACGCCGTCGACCATATTCAGCGCGCGCTCGACCTCGCCCCCGAAGTCGGCGTGGCCCGGCGTATCGACGATGTTGATCTTGACACCGCGATAGTGGACGGCGGCGTTCTTGGCGAGGATGGTGATGCCCTTCTCGCGCTCCAGGTCCATGGAGTCCATCACCCGCTCCGTCAAGACCTCGTGAGCGCCAAAGACGCCGGACTGACGCAGCATAGCGTCGACCAGGGTCGTCTTGCCATGGTCGACGTGGGCAATGATCGCGACGTTGCGGATATCGTCTTTGAAAGGCATGGTGCTCAGGCTCTCGAGGTCATCTGAATGACGAGGGCTCTGTAGTTAGCGACGCCAGCGGCGCCGTCTCTGCAGGCTGCGTGCCGGACGGGCCGGCGGCGGAGCGACGGCTTCGCCCTGCCGGTTCACTCGTGGCAACTTGCGGCCGATCCTGGCCTCGATGTCCTGGAACTTCGGCAGGTCGATGAAAGAGAGGAACGTGATCGCGCTGCCGGCCCGGCCCATGCGGCCGGTGCGGCCCACCCGGTGGGTGAAGAGGTCAGGAGTGTCCGGCAGCTCGTAGTTGATAACCCGCTCGATGTGCGGAACGTCGAGGCCACGGGCGGCGACATTGGTGGCCAGGAGCACCCGCGTGCGTCCCTCACGGAAACGCTGCAAGACGCGGTCGCGCTGGACCTGGCTGAGGTTGCCCTGGATGACGTCAACGTTGTAGCCGGCGCGATTGAGCTGGGCCCCAAGATTGCGGACGCCGTACTTCGTACGGCCGAAGACCAGAGTAGAGCCTTCGATCTCCTGGTCCAGCAACTCGCAGAGCAGCGGGAACTTCTCGCCGATACCGACCTCGTACACCAGGTGCTCGATGTCCGGCTCGGCGCCGTCCTGCGACTCGACGCGGATGACCGCCGGCGTGATCAGGTGCCGCTTGGAGACGGTCTTCACCCACTCCGGCGTCGTCGCCGAAAGTAGCGCTGTCTGGCGGCTGCGCGGCGTCGCCGCGATTATTCGCTCGACGTCCGGCGCGAAGCCGCGGTCGAGCATCTCATCCGCTTCATCGAGCACCAGGAAGCAGACTCGGTCCAGGCGCAACGATCCCTGGCGCAGATGGTCGAGGACGCGGCCGGGCGTGCCGACCACGACGTGGGCGCCTCGCCGTAAGGCGGTCTGCTGCGGGCCGATGGGACGGCCGCCGAAGACTGTCAGGCTGCGGATCTCGGTGCCTGCGGTCAGCTTCTGCAGCACCTGTCCCACCTGCTCGGCCAACTCCCGCGTCGGCACCAGGACCAGCGCCTGGATGGCGTTGACTTGCGGGTCAACCCGCTCAATCAGGGGAAGGCCAAAGGCCAGGGTCTTGCCGGACCCGGTGCAGGCTTCGCCGATGAGGTCTCTTCGCTGGTGGAGAAGTGGTATCGCCAGTTCTTGGATGGGGGTTGGGGCATGTATGTCCATCGCTTCGAGCGCCTTCAGTGAGGACGGTCGAAGCGCGTAATCAGAAAACGCGGTCAAATAGAGGAACCTTCCTTCGTTTCAAAGACGGGCAATTCAAGACGGGCCGCCAATTCAAGATGAAGTGGCGGCCCCGCCTTGATCCTGGTCTAGATTAGTAGTTTCGAGAATAGCGACCTGAGGACGGCTGCTTCTTGAAACAATCGCTGCAGTAAACCGGCCTGTCGCCGCGCGGCAGGAATGGCACCTCAGTGGCTTTTCCGCACTGGGCGCAGACAGCCGGGTGCATCTCTCGCGGGGCGCTACCGTAGCCGCCATCTCCGCCGGCACGTCGAGCCCGACGGCAAGACGGACATCGCTTGGGCTCGTTGGAGTAGCCCTTTTCGGCGTGGTACTGCTGATCGTCAGCGCTAAAGGTGAACGACTGACCGCAGTCCTGGCAGGTTAGAGTCTTGTCCTGATACATATAGGTGGCCTCCTTTCGTAGTAGTTGGCAAAGGCTCGGCCACCGGTTCCAGATATATTCACTAGGAAAACATGGTGGGTGACTGCACGTTCACCACGGGACGAGTATAGCACAATGGAAGCCGGATTGGCCGAAAAACGGCTAAAAACGACAAATTAGTTCCAATATAGCTACCTGGCGCCTCGCAGCCAGTTCGCAGTGATCCCCGCTCATAGGCTGTATGTGTTAGAGTGGTCAGGCACCGCCGAAGACGCCAACAATCACGCAGAACCGCTCAACTGCCAACGCTGCGAGAATTGAAGGAAACCATGGCTCTCCCGCTTGACCAAGCACCCGATACCGAATCCGGCAATCAGGTCCCGCCAGCTGAGGAGGGTCATGTCCATCACTGGATGATCGGGAGGCCAAGCGGCGCCACCAGCGAGGCCGTCTGCAGAGGCTGCGGCGCAGTGCGCAGCTTCGCGAACGAGACGACGCGCGTCTACGGGGCAGTTCGACGCCCCGCGGCAAAACCACCGGCGGCCGAATAAAACGCTCCGGCTCAACCGGCCCCTTGTTTGCTGCGAAAAGACTTTCTCAGGTCTGGAGTGGAGACCACCGCGTCGTCCAGGTCTGCCAGGAAAGGTCCTCAGTAGCCTGCGAACTGCTCGAAGCGGACTTTAGCTCTTTCCACCCCTGCGCCAGTTAACAG
>DASRHH010000218.1:0-2647 GCA_035650635.1 Dehalococcoidia bacterium
AGTCTCTTTGGGATATACCTGCAGAACTTCTCGAACTACGACGTTGTGTTTGGGTCGCTTGGGGCCGTGGCGGCATTCCTCTTTGCGGTCTACGTCAGTGCCGGGATCATGCTGTTCGGCGCGGAGGTCGCGGCAGAATACCCGAAGCTCAGAGTGGAGCCGGCGCCGATGCCTGTGGCCAAAGTCCTCCAACCGAAGCGGCCCTCGTGGCGCCAGCGAGCGCAAGACCGGCTGCACCGCCTCGTCGGCGGGCACGACGCCTCGGGCGCCCCGCGGCCCTAGCCCAGGCGCTGCACCGCCAGCCGCATGGTCTGGCCGTCCAGCTTCTGCTCCTCAGTGAAGGCGTCTGCCGGCGGATCGATAGACCGCAGCTCCTCCGATAGCGTCTCCTGTCGCACGTAGTCGCCGTGCTCGCTCAGCACCTGCGAGAGGCGGTCCGAGCCGCTGAAGTAGGTGACGATGCGGTCCGCGATCTCGAAGCCGGCGGCCTTGCGCAGGTTCTGGATGCGATGCACCAGCTCGCGCGCCAGGCCCTCGTCCTCCAGCTCCGGCGTCAGCTTCGTGTCCAGGCCCACCGCGTAGCCTGCCTCGTCTGTGTTCACTGCCGGATATGTCGACACGTAGGAATCTGGGTCGACATCCGCCCCACGTCCGCCTGCACCCACCATTTCGACATTTAGCTTCTTAACGTTAAGTTCGTCCAAGACCTCCAATTGACGGCGCTCAACCGCATCGATTTCTTCCAGGGTCTTGGGTCGAATGATCATCTTCGCCAGCGGCTGCCGCACCTTGATGCCTGCCTTGCTGCGCGCCGCCCGGCCCAGGCTGACCACTCGCATGACCAGCTGCGTCTCTTCCATCAGCTTGCGGTCGATCAACGACGGATCGGCCTCCGGCCACTGCGCCAGGTGGACGCTCTCCGGCGCCTGCGGGTCTGCGGCGCGCACCAGGTTCTGGTACATCGCCTCCGTGATGAACGGTGTGAAGGGCGCCATGAGCTTGGTGACGGTCACCAGGCACTCGTACAGCGTGTGGTAGGCGGCCAGCTTGTCGGAATCGTTCTCGCTTCCTTCGACTCCGCTCAGGACAGGCTTCCAGAAGCGCCGGCGGCTGCGGCGCACGTACCAGTTCGATAGCTCCTCCACGAAGTCCTGGATGGCGCGGCCGGCGTCCGTCGCGTTGTAGACCTCGAGGTTCGAAGTCACCTTCTCGACCAGCGCGTTCAGCTCGGAGAGCACCCACTGGTCCAGCTCGTTGCGCTCACCCTGCGGGCTCGTCGATGGGTTGAAGCCGTCGATGTTGGCGTAGGTCACGAAGAAGCTGTAGGTATTCCAAAGCGTGAGCAGGAAGCGTCGCAGCGACTCGGCGACCAGCTCCGCCGAGAAGCGGCGCGGATTGCCGGCCGGCGTGGCGGTATAGAGGTACCAGCGCAGGGCGTCGGCGCCGTGGACGTCGATGACGGAGCTGGGCTCGACCACGTTGCCCAGTGACTTGCTCATCTTGCGTCCCTTGTCGTCCTGGATGTGGCCCAGGCTGATAACGTTGCGATAGGCGATGCCCTCCGGCACTTGATCCGGCACCGCGTGGTGCAGCAGGGCCGCCTCCGCCAGCAGCGTGTAGAACCAGCCGCGGGTCTGGTCCACAGCCTCGCAGATGAAGTCGGCAGGGAAGCTCTGCCGGAACGTCCGCTCGTTCTCGAACGGGAAGTGCCACTGGGCGTAGGGCATGGCGCCGGAGTCGAACCAGGCGTCCAGCACCTCGATCTGGCGTTGCATCTCGCCGCTGCATTGCTCGCAACGCAGGCGGATGCGGTCGATGTACGGCCGGTGCAGGTCGTCGAGGAACTCGGCCGCTGCCTTGTCCAGCGCAGCCTCCACCAGCTCCTGGCGGCTGCCGACGCAGCGATTCGCCCCGCAAGCCTGGCAGTGCCAGACCGGGAATGGGGTGCCCCAGTAGCGCTCGCGCCCGACGGCCCAGTCGATGTTGTTGGCCAGCCAGTTGCCGAAGCGTCCTTCCTTGATGTGCTCCGGGTACCAGTTGATGCGGGCGTTGCCCTGCAGCAGGCCGTCCTTCACGGCCGTGGTGCGGATGTACCAGGTGGGCTTGGCGTAGAAGAGCAGCGGCGTCTTGCAACGCCAGCAGAACGGGTAGGTATGCTTGATGGTCTCGTGGCGCAGGAGCAGGCCCCGCTGCTGGAGGTCTTCGATGATCTGCGGGTCGGCGTCCTTGACGAACTTGCCGTCGAACGGCCCGCCGGTCATGCTGCCGTTGAGGTCGACCGGCTGCAGGAAGAGCAGGCCCAACTCCCGGCCGAGGTCGAAGTCCTCGCCGCCGAACGCGGGCGCGATGTGCACGATGCCGGTGCCGTCCTCCATCGACACGAAGTCGGCGGCGATGACGGTGTGTGCAGTCTCCGGCATTTCGCCTTCGACGGGCAGCAGGCGACCGCCCTGCGAGCGGTCGAAGAACATCGGCTGGACGCCCCACTCGGCCGGCTGGTAGGGCGGCTGGTAGCGCAGGCCAACCAAAGCGTTGCCCTCCAGAGTCGTCGCCAGCTGGTGCTCCGTCTCGCCGAGAGCTTTCTCCAGCAACGGCGCCGCCAGGATGAGCGCCTCGCCCTCGGCCACGGCCACGGCGTAACGGGCCG
>DASRHH010000219.1:0-2995 GCA_035650635.1 Dehalococcoidia bacterium
TCCCTCCGCGTGCCGTCAGGCCGCTAGGTAAAAACTAGCAGATTGTCGCAAGTTTTGCCAGCGGTAGGCAGACATTTCTCTTTGTCGCCGGATTGCAACGTGCCTGGCCCGCGACATTGCTGCGCTCGGTGCATAATGGCCCCATGAGAGAGCGATCGACGCGGCAGCAGGCGCGCCTCAAGGTACGCCGCGACTCCGATATCTACACTGCGGAAGGCGGCTGGTTTCGCGGCCGCTGGCACTTCAGCTTCGATCAGTACCGCGATCCCGAGAACATGGGCATTGGCAGCCTGCGCGTCTTCAACCACGATACCCTGGAGCCCGGCGCCGTTTGGCCCATGCACCACCACCGCGATGTCGAGGGCATCAGCTACATCCCCTACGGCAACTTCAAGCACGCCGATAGCCTCGGCAACGACGGCATCCTGACCGCCGGCGGGGTGCAGCGTATGACCCTGGGCGCGGGCGCACTGCATTCCGAGCAGAACGCCTCCGAGACCCAGGAAGTCCAGTTCATCCAGATGTGGATCTTGCCCGCGGAGGCCGGCCTGCCGCCGTCCGTCGAGCAGAAGCAGTACGGCGAGGCCGACCGCCACAACCGGCTGCTGCAGATCCTCCATCCTATCGGCGAGAGCGGCGAGGGCTGCTCTGTGCACCAGGACGCCCGTATGTTCGTCTCGGGTCTCGATGCCGACGCGGCGGTCGAGCACCAACTGGCGGACGGCCGCGGCGGCTACTTCTACCTGATCTCCGGCGAGGCGAACCTCAACGGTGAGGCGCTATCGACCGGCGATGCCGCCTACCTGCTGGGCGAGGGCTCGATCCAGGTCAAGGCACAGACCGCCAGCGAGATCATCCTCGTCGATACGATCCTCTAAGCGTCGCGCACGTCCGACCGGCTCTCTGACCCGCGTACAATAAGCACATGGCGATGGTCTCCCGCTTCGACGACTCGCGCCTGATCTTCGTGCGCCAGATCGACCACTCGGAGGTTGTCGGTTTCTTCGCCGCCCATTGGGGCAACGACGTCTTCGAGCGACCGCGACCGTATGCCTCGGTGGCCCTGGCGGCGCAGGAGCACGACAAGGGCTGGGCGGAATGGGAGATGCGGCCGACGCTGAGCCCGGACGGCCGCCCGCTCGATTACCAGGGCGGCGGGCTGGACCAGTTGGGCTTCCACAGCCGCAACATGGATCGCCTGTTGGCAGTCGATCCCTACGCCGGGCTGGTCAACCTCATGCACAACGTGGGGCTGCTTAACTCCGGTTATGGCCTGATGCTGCCGGAGTTCCCCTCGCGGATGCACGAGCCGGGCGCGCCGGAGTTCGTCGAGCGCTATGAGGAGCTACGGCCCAAGGTGGTGGCGCAATTGCGAGAAACCGACGAATTTCGAGACTCCGCCACCGAAGAGCACATCTGGGAGAACTATCGGCTGATGCAAATCTTCGACCTGATGGGCCAGTACTTCTGCAACCGCTACCCGCTGACGCGCCCGGAGCGGCCCTTCGGCCCCAACGATAATCTGCGCGACATGAAGGTCCCGCTACGTTACGGCGGCGACCAGACGACGATTACGATCGATATCGTCGACGACTTCCGCGCCGTCATCGACCCCTACCCGTTCGACGTCGATCCGCTGGTCGTGCGCTACCCGGCGCGCCTGCTCTTGGCGCAGCCGTACGGTTCGCAGGAAGATTTCCTGCACGACTACTACAGCGGCGAGCGGCTGGTGGTCACGCTAAGCCTGCAGTCCGCCTCTAGCGCCTAGCCTTCATGGGCCAGAACCCAGACCTGGTCCTGCCATTCCAGGCTCTCGGCGCCGGCGCGGGCCACGAACTCCGGCTCCACCTCGTCGCCGACCTTGTGGAACGCCTCGTGCGACTCCCACTCCTGCACCATGATGACCGTCGAGGGATCGTTCTCCGCGCGATAGGTCTTGCTGGAGATGAGGCCCGGCGAATTCTGCTGGGCCGCCCAGTCCAGGGCGGACCGGAACTTCTCCCAGTCCACGGGGCCTACTTGCATCGTCAACAGGATTGCCATGTGTGTCCTCCTTCCGCCTAACGGCCGTCCACCAGCGCCAGCCGCGCCGGCGCCGGCGTGTTGCGGCTGCGCAGCGCCCTGATCTCGCCATCGATGACGACGGCCGAGACCGCCGGTATGTCCCCGAACGCTATCGATTCCAGCGGACCCGGCTGCGTGCCGCCCCAGGGCTCCTGCAGCAGCACCAGGTCCGCCGGCCGGCCGACCTCCAGCACACCCTCTTCCACCCGCAGCACGCGGCCGGCGTTGCCGGTCGCCAGCGCGATGGTGTCGGTAGGCCGCAGGTCGCCCAGCGATGACAGCTCGCAGATGGTCTTCAGCATGCCCAGCGGCATGACGCCGGTGCCGGACGGCGTATCCGTGCCAAGAATCACGCGGTCCAGCGCCTCACGCTCGCGGGCACGCGCCAGGATGTGCAGCGAGGAGCGCAGGTTGCCGGCCTGCACCAGCTGCAGCGCCATCTCTGTGTCGTCGATGAGGCCAATCAGCTCGTCGTCCGGCAGGGCGGTCGTGCCGCCGTTGATGTGCCCGGCGATGTCCGGCTGCAGCTGCTTGAGGTGGCCAATCGTGATCGGCTGCGAGCCGGGAATCGAGGCGCCGCCCGAGTGCGACATGACGACGAAGCCGTTCTGGCGCGCCCAGCGCACATGCGGCGCAGCGTCCGCGGGGTCGGCATAGGCGCCAAAGCCCACCTTCATCAGCCGCACGCCAGCAGCCGCTAGCTCTGAGAAGTCGCTCTCCTCCAGCACCGGCTCGGCAATCAATGAGCCACCCCGCACCTTGACGCCACCCGGCCGGAAGCTGGAGTAGGCGCGTTGAGCCGCGATGGCCAGCGCCTTGACGCCGACGCGGTCACCGGGGCGGCCCGGTAGGTGCACTTCCGAGGCGGACATGACCTGCGTGACACCGCCGTGCATGTAGCTCTCCAACCAGCCGATGACGTTCTGGCGTG
>DASRHH010000220.1:0-9208 GCA_035650635.1 Dehalococcoidia bacterium
TGCCGGAGGTGGCGCCGCACACCGGCAGCCCGGAGGCGATGGTCGCGCGCGTCGAATCGATCGTCGGCGAGCTGCTGGACGACGGCAAGTTCGTCGTCACGCTGGGCGGCGAGCACTCGATCGCGGTCGGGCCGGCCCGCGCCCACGCCTCGCGCACGCCCGGCCTCTCCGTCCTCGCCTTCGACGCCAACGCCGATCTGCGAGACGACTACCTGGACTCGCCCTACAACCACGCCTGCACCCTGCGCCGCGTCCTGGAGTTCGCGCCGGTCACCCAGGTGGGGTTGCGCTCCGCCACTCGCGAGGAACACGACTTCATTCGCGAGCGCGGCCTGACCTTCCTCAGCCCGCTAGAGTTCCGCGCCGCCGGCCCGGAGGCCGTGGCCGCTCAGCTCAGTGACGACGTCTACGTGACGATCGACCTGGACGGCTTCGACCCCTCGCAGGTAGCGGCGGTCGGGACGCCGGAGCCGGGCGGCTTGCTCTGGGACGAAGTGTCGGAGTTGCTGGCGCTGGTAGCGCAGCGCAAACGCATCGTCGGCTTCGATGTGACGGAGCTGGCGCCCTCGCTCGGCCCCAAGGCCAACGCCCAGCTCGCCGCCAAGCTCACCTACCGGCTGATCGGGTTAGCGGTAGGGGAGTAGCCGCTCCTCCACCTGCGCGCGAGTGGGGATCGCGGAGTAGCCCTCGCCCTCGACGGCGAGCGATGCCGCCGCGGCGGCGAAGCGCGCCGCCAGCCACGCGTCCTCCGTCTCGCGGAAGCGCACCAGGAACGCTGCCGCAAAGACGTCGCCAGCGCCGGTGGGGTCGACGGTTCGCGCCGGGAAGGCCGGGATGCTGCGCCGCTCGCCGCGCCAGCACACCTCCGCGCCGAACTGCGAGCGCGTGCAGGCCACGACCGGCACCCGCGCGGCCCAGTCGTCGAGGGCGGCCCGGCGCTCGGTCACCGGCAGGTCCTCGTCGGAGACGAAAATGGCGGTCGCGTTCGGCGGCAGCGATACGTCCCGCCAGGGCGACGGCCCGATGAGCCCGTCGGGACCAGCCTCGCGCAGCCAGCCCTGCACGCCGAGCCCGACCGGCGAGCCGGGAAAGCGCTCCGCCACCGCAGGGTCGACGTCGCCCGCGATCGGCCCCAGCAGCACGACGGGCGCAGCGGCCAGCTCCGCCGGCACGTCCTCCGGCCGGATGACGGGGCCGCGCTGCAGCAGGTACTGGCGACGCTGCCCGCCCTCGTAGACGTTGCGCATGGAGCTGGCGACCGGGCTATCGATGCGGTGCAGCTCGACGCCCGCCAGCGGCGAGAGGTCGAAGTCGGCGGGCGCGGTGGTCAGCAGTGCGACCCGTAGGCCCAGTCGCAGGGCCTGCAGGCTGGCGTAGGTGGCGGCCCCGCCGAGCCGCCTGCTGCCGTCCGGCAGCACGTCCTCCAGGACGTGTCCGACTACCAGAAATTGGGGGAGGAAATCGGGCGGCACTGCCCGTAGCGGCTAGTAGCGGCGGGGTGGGCCGCCGCCTTCGCGGCGCCGGGGCGAGATGACCACCTTGCGACGCTCGCCCTCGCCGATGCTGGCAGTGGAGACGGCGGCATTTTCGGCCAGCGCCATGTGCACGATGCGCCGCTCGTTGGGCGGCATCGGCTCCAGGCTGATCGGGCGGCCGCTCTGGCGGACGCGGCTGGCCATGCGATAGGCCAGGCTGGTCAGGGAGTCCTCTCGCCGGCGCCGGTAGCCCTCGATATCGACGGTTAGCATGATCTTGCCGTCTCCCTGGCGGTTGGCGACCACGTTCACCAGATATTGCAGCGCCGCCAGCGTCGTGCCGCGGCGGCCGATGAGCAGCGCCAGGTCGTCGCCAGTGATGTCGAGGACAGCGCTGGCCCGGCCCTTGCCATCGCCCGGCGTTCGTGGCGCCCGTACCTGCACGTCTGCCTCGATGGCCAGCAACTGCAGGAGCTCGCGCAGGTGCTCGGCGGCGCGCAGGACCTCCGGCGCCTCAATGTTGTGGACTTCGAGGTCGCTTTCGTTCTCCGGCTCGTAGCTCGGCACTTCGCTGTCGGCGTCGAAAGACGGCTGTGGCTCATCGCCGTCGAAGGACGGCTCTAGCTCATCGTCGTCAAACGAGGGCTGCAGCTCATCTTCGTCCTCGTCGAGTTCGGCGGGCGTCGGCTCGAAGCGAGCGGCGCGAACCCGCGCCTCGATCTCGGCCTCGTTCAGCGGGATGAGGCGGACGCGGGCGTCCTCGCCGCCCAGGCCGAACAGTCCCGGCTTGCCGGGGGCCAGTTCGACGACGCGTACCTCGTGGCGGCGGAGGCCGAGCTGTTCCAGGCCCTTATCGATGGCCTCGTCAACGGTTTTTGCGCTTACCTCTACGCCTTCTTGCATGTGTCTTCCTCTCCGCTTCCAGAGGTGTTGCTTCAGATTCTATACCGGAATCGTCCACGATTTCCGCCTCGCGCTCGCGGCGCGGCTGAGATTCTCGCTCAGGTCGCGGCGCTCGTGCGGCTGGTGCCGGCGCCGGCACCGCGAACGGCGAAAGCTGCCGCCAATCGATCCGCCTGCCCATGACCATGTAACCCACCATCACGGCCGTCACGTTGCTGACGAACCAGTAGAGGCCCAACCCGGACGGGACGGCCAGCGTAATCCAGACAAAGAACAGCGGCATCATCCAGTTCATCATCTGTTGCTGCTGGCGCTGCTCCGGCGTAGTTGGGGTCGTCGTGGTCATCTTCTGCTGCAGGTAAGTCGTCACGCCGACGAAGACCGGCAGGACGAACGTCGTATCGGGGTGGCCCAGGTTGAGCCAGAGGAAGTGTTGCTCCAGCGGTACGGACCCTCGCAGGTAAGACCAGGGGTAGAGCCGCTGCGAGAGCTGCACCAGGCTCTCCGGCGTGCCGCCCACCATGATGCGCAACGCGCGGTAGAGCGCGATCCAGATGGGGAACTGGATAACCATTGGCACCAAGCAGCCCAGCGGGTTGATGCCGGCCTCCTGGTAGAGCTTCATCGTCTCTTCCTGGCGGCGTTTGGGGTCCTTGTATTTCTTCTGGATCTCCTGCATGCGCGGCTGGATGGCGCTGAGCGCTCGCGTCGATTGGAACTGGCGAATGGTCAGCGGCATGGTGACCATTCGCATGAAGATGGTGAAGAGGATGATGGCGATGCCGAAGTTGTGGAAGAAGATGTTGTTGAACAGGATCAGGAAGTTGATCAGCGGATTGATGAACAGCGCGTTCCAGGGATCGTAGCCGGCGTTGATGGCGATGATGATCGCCAGGACGATGCCGGCGATGACGATCATCATCACGTTGCTGCTGCCCGGCCGCGATGGGGCGCCACTGGTCTGCTGGGGACGGCGTAACAGGCGGTCCATCTAGCGGGTCACCACCGGATTGAAGGCGCCCGTAGCCGGGTCAACGGTGAAGAGCGCGCCGCCGTGAGCCGAGATCAGTATCCTCTCGCCCAGCATAACCAGGTCTGCAAACACCTGTTCCGTCAGGTTGGCCGGAGCCGGCCATTTCATGGTGCCGTCTGCCGGGTCGAGGCCGAACACAATGCCTGCGCGATCGACCACCACTAGCGTCCCCCCAGCGATGATCGGCCTGGCGCGAATGGGATCGCTGGCCTTGAACGGTTGTGGCCAGGCAGCTGAGCCGTCGCTCAGGTTCACGGCGTAGACGCGGTCGTCCAGGCTGGGCGCGTAAACCACGCCGCCCGCGACCAGCGGTTCAGCCCAGAACCAGTTGTCGGCCACCAGCGGCTGCGACCAGGCCGCTCGTCCGGTTGACGAATTGATAGCGTAGAGCTTGCGGTCGATGCCACCCACCAGCAGCTTGCCGTCTGCCAGCACTGGCTTGGAGATCAGCCCTGCCGAGGCCTTGAACGGCTCCGCCCATATCGGATGCGCGGTCGAAGCCTCCACCGCGAAGAGCTTGCCGTTCATTACCGGCACGTAGAGGATGCCGTTCTCCAGCAGCGGGCTGGCCCAGATCTGGCTTCCGGTATCGAAGCGCCAGGACGGCTTGAGCCGGCCGGTCGCCGGGTCCAGGCCGTAGACAATACCGTCCTCGGACGCCGCGAAGAGAGTGTTGCTCGCCGGGTCCAGGATGACGGCACCGATAATGGGGTCGTGCGTCTCGAATGGAGCATCCCAGCGCGGCCGGCCGTTGCTGCGGTCCAGGGCGTATACCTTGTTGTCGTAGGCGCCGAAGTAAACGGTGTCGCTGGTTACAACAGGCGTACCGTATATAGCCTTCGGCTTCTCCTTATCGTTGCCGGCCGGGAAAATCCAGACGCTGCTCCAGATAGCGTTGGGGTCGCTGACGTGAAAGGCGGTAAGCTCGCCGGCCTTGGTCGAGGCGAAGACGGTATCGTTGCTCACGACAGCCGATGCCCAACCTTCTGGAGTAGCCGCCCGGGCGCAGGCCGATAGAGCGATCGCGATAAATACGGCAAGCGGCAGCACCAGGATGAGGCGCCGCCGGCGACCCGTGCGACTAGGGGACGGGGTCGTATCCACCACGATGCAAGGGGTGACACCGGCACAACCTCCAGACAGTCAGCCAACTCCCCTTGATCACCCCGTGCCGTTCGATCGCCTCGTAGCCGTACTCTGAACAGGTGGGTTGGAAGCGGCAGGCCGGAGGCCGGCCCGGGGAAATGCGTGTCTGATAGAAGCGGATGAAGGCGAGCGCCGAATTACGCATCGCTAGCCGCCGGCCGCGCCTTCCGTAAGCAGGCCGGCGCGCAGAAAGAGGTTGCGCATAGCGTCGCGCAGGCTGCTGAACGGGGCCGCGGCGGCGGGCGGCCGCGCCGTCACCACAATGTCCCAACCGCCGGGCACGCCCAAGCTCTTCACTCCCTCCCGCAACCTTCGCCGTACGCGGTTTCGCACGACCGCCTTGCCGACGCGTCTGCTAACAACGAATCCATAGCGGCTGTCTTCCGAACGATTCGGCAGAGCACGTAACACCAGGAGGTTGTTGCTCCAAACCGGACTCTGCCCGAAGACGTTGCTGAAGGACTTACGACCCGTGAGCCGGTGCCGTCTGTCCATTGCGGCCTAGACGGTGAGCCGCCAGCGTCCTTTCAGGCGTCTGCGCTTGAGAACGTCCCGCCCCTCACTGCTGCTACTTCGGGCCATGTAACCATGCCTGCGCTTGCGGCGAAGCTTCTTTGGTTGGTAGGTGCGCTTGGGCACGGTATCCTCCGGCTGCGAGAAATTGGTGACCCTCAGGGCGAGCAGCGCTCATTATATGTCCCCGCTATAGGAGGGTCAAACCTAATTCGCTTCTCAATGCGGCCTCTCAAGGCGCCCAGCCGACGATGCTGCGCACGATGCAGCGATCGATCACTGTATGGAGGCCGCTGCCGTCTGCGTTCACCACCTCCAGGCGTCCCGGCGGCAACCCCTCCCCCATGGCGCAGGGCGGCACGTGCGAGACGAACGCCAGTTGCGACCCATCCGCAGACCAGGCGAGCGAGTCGATAATGGTGCGTGAAGCTACCGCGATCGTGGTATCGGTTTCGATGTCGTAGATGTTGAGAATTGACCGGCAACCGCCTTCACCGGTATCACAGGTTACATAAGCAACTCGTTTAGCGTCCGGCGAAAGCGAAAGACCAAACTGCGGAAAGACCTGCTGGCCGCCGGTTACCTGGCGCACAAGGCCGCCATTGGAGTCCGCCCTGAACACGCCGAAGCCTTCCCTGGCGAATATCGCGACAGTTACCTCATCGGCGCCGGTAACTACCTGTACCCGCCTCTGACCTTCGATATCGTACGGGCCGGGCAACCAATCACCGGCGTCCCCAACCGCCAGGAGTTGCCTGAAGACGCCGTTCTGAACGTCGACCGAGTACAAGCCCAGAGAGGAGTCCGGCGTACCCCTTGTTGTGACCGCAAAAATCACCGAATTGTCATCCGGTGACCAGGCGACAGGCACCACCGACTTCCCGGTGTCCGGATAGTCCATGATCGTCCGGCGGCCCGTGCCATCGGGACGGATCATCTCCAGTCGATTCGTGGCGCAACCACGAGCGCCGGTGACCGCCAACCACTGGCCATCCGGGGACCACGCCACGGGCCCCATCTGGCTTGCGGTCGTATCGTTCGTAACGTTTAAGCCCTTTCCTGTCGCCGTGGCAAGGACGAAGAGGTCTTGATCCAGGCCGGAGCAGTTGTCAGAGAAAGGCACCGCGGTGGAGATCGCCGTCAGCGCGAACATGCTCCCATCCGGCGAGAAGGAGGCGCGGAATGGCCACTCTGCCACGCTGCCTGAAGGCGCGCTCCGTTCGGTAGAAGAGTAGAACGCGTCCCCGACGAGGGCTGTCAGGTAGAATGCACCGTCAGGAGTCAGCCAGAGGGGCAGCAACTCTCCCTGCGGCAACGCAGCGTAGATTCCCCAGGGTTGAGCGTCGCCGGATGTAAACGCCAGCTTGCGGCCGTCTGGCGACCAGGCGAGAGATCCGGGCTGCCAGCTGCCGTGGATGAGTCGTCTCTCCTGTCCATTCGCCAGATCGGTAATGTAGATGTCGTAGGACGGTTGCCCCGGCGGCGCGAAATAAGCGACTTGTTTGCCGTCTGGCGAGAAGCGGAGGTCGTAGGCTGGCCTATCGACCAGCGTCCACGGCTCGCCCCCATCCGGGCTCACCGCCAGCAGCTTCTGCCCGCTTGAGAAGGCAATGAAGCTGCCATCCACCGCCCATTCGACCACTCTGAAACCTTCCAGTGACCAACCAGCGACGACTCTCTGGTCGGTTCCGTCGGCGTTCACGACGATGAGAGGCTGTTCAATGCCTCTTTGACCCGGCGGGCCGTAGGCCTGCGCGGCAATCATTGTGTCGTCCGGCGACCAGTCCATGGCGTAGACCCCCTGCCCAGAGAGCAAATCTCGTACCTCGCCGCTGGTCAGGTCCATTGTGTACAGGCCGTTGGCCGCGACGGCGATGCTACGGCCATCGGGAGACCACCGCGGGGCCCCGAAAGCCCTGCAGCTGGCAGGTGTTTGGAAGTCCAATGAGCGGCGAGCCAGGGTGATAACGTCCAGTAGTCTGATCTCATGCAGGGCTTCGGTTTCGCAGCCTGAAGGCATGCCCAGATCGGGCTGCCCGTACAAATATGCGAGCGTGCGGGAATCGGGTGACCAAGCCGGCCCCCATATGCCATTGCGGTCGTCGCTGCTATCCAGTACCACCACAGTGCCCATCGCGTCCCCTAAGACCAGCTCATAGGGCGCAGTCCAGAAGACGCCATGGCGCACGTAGACGAAATGTGTGCCGTCCGGAGACCAGGCCGGATAGTCCTCGCTCTGCTCCAGTGTCGCCGTCTTGCGCTCCACGTCGCCCGTCGCAATGTCCGCGATATAGAGTTCGCGGTTGAAATCCGCCAATCCCAGCGCGATGCCTCCGGTAGGGACATCAAAGCGCAGGGGCTTGTCGATGCTCACTACGACCGGCGAAGACACAGCCGTGGGGCTGGGCGAGGGCGAGGGCTGAGCGGTCGGCGACGGCTGGCTTGGCGGGCGGCTATCCGAGCAGGCAAGCAGGACGGCACTCGCCAGCAGGACCAAGAGCAGCGCTCGCCGGTTCACGTCTTCCCTTTCGCTGATGTAACGCCAGCGGTCGCCGCCGAGATACGCGAAAGGTTTCTTGCAGTTGCCCGGCCTGCCGCTCGCTCCGGCAACTTTTGCGAAGGCCCCGGCGTTGTACAGTCAGACACCCTATGGCTTTGCATCCCCATGGCCGCCCGCTCTGGGCGGAGATTGACCTCGCAGCGCTGGCACACAACGTCCGTGCCCTGAAAGCGCTGGCCGGTAGCGCCCGCCTGGCGGCGGTGGTCAAGGCCAACGCCTACGGTCACGGCGCCGTGCCCATAGCGCGCGCGGCTGTCGCAGCCGGCGCTGACCTGCTTGCCGTCATCTGCGTGGAGGAAGGCGAGCAGCTGCGCCAAGGTGGCATCGCGGTGCCCGTCCTGGTGCTGGGCCACTCTTATCCCGGCGATGCTGAGCGCATCGTTGGGCAGCGCCTGACGCCCATCGTGACAACTCTGGAACTGGCAGAGGCGCTATCGCGTGAGGCGCAGGGCGCCGGCATCCAGCAGCCGCTGCACATCAAGGTCGATACAGGACTCAACCGCTACGGTCTCCAACCGGCTGAAGCGGTCGCGCTGGCCCAGCGGCTGCGAGAAATGCCCTCACTCACTGTAGAGGGCATCTGTACCCACTTCGCGGAGGCCGATGCAGCCGACAAAACACACGCCCGTGAGCAGTTCCGGCTCTTTATGTCAGTAGCGGAGCATCTGCCCTGGATCCCCATCCGCCATGTTTCCAACACGGCAGCCCTGCTCAGCCTGCCGGAGTTCAATCTGGAGATGGTACGCCCGGGCATTGGCCTTTACGGCTGCTCTCCCTCCGAAGATGTCTCCGGGCCGGAGCTGCGACCGGTGCTCAGCCTGAAAGGCCGCATCGTCAGGCTACATCGCATAGAGAGCGGGGACAGCGTCAGTTATGGGCGCACATGGCGCGCCCAGCGGCCCAGCACGATTGCGCTGGTCGCCTGCGGCTACGGTGATGGCCTGCCGCGGGCGCTCTCCAATCGCGGCCAGATGCTGGTGCGCGGCCAACGGGTGCCGATAGTCGGCCGAGTCTGCATGGACATGTCGATGCTCGATGTGACGGAGGTACGGGGCGTTAGCGAAGGCGACGAAGTGGTGATGATAGGCCGGCAAGAATCCGAATCGATACCGGTGGAGGAGATCGCCTCGCTCTGCGGCACCATCAGCTACGAGATCCTCTGCAGGATAGCTGCACGGGTGGAGAGAGTCTACACTGGGAGCAACCAAGATCACCGATCGGCCCTGGCGACGAACGCCGGGGTATCCGCCGCAAGGCGATCGGGGCGGGAGCCCGCCGGCTGAGCCGCCGACCACACTCGATACCCTAAATGAGTAGAGAGCAACCCCTTGAGAGACAACTACCGCTGCGGCCGCGCGATGAAGCCGTGCAGCATACCCATACCAGCGCACGCATCGTCCTGGGCATAGCGTTATTCGCGCTGCTCTCCTTCTACGGCGCCATCGCGGTGGCGGCAAGGATGGACAGCTACTTCCTGCCTGGCAACGAGTTCAAGACGGGCATCTTCGCCAACCTCCCGGGAGTTGATAGCGGCAATACCCCAGCCGCCGCCGATATCAACCAGCGCATCAACATTCT
>DASRHH010000221.1:0-2217 GCA_035650635.1 Dehalococcoidia bacterium
GCAGCGCCAGGCCACCAAAGCCGCCGGCGAGATCGCCGGGCTCAGTGTCCTGCGCATCATCAACGAGCCGACGGCCGCAGCGTTAGCCTATGGCCTCGAGAAGACGGAGGAGAAGCTCATCGCGGTCTACGACCTGGGCGGCGGCACCTTCGACATCTCGATCCTGGAGATCGGCGAGGGCACCTTCCACGTCAAGTCCACCAACGGCGACACCCACCTGGGCGGCGACGACTTCGACCAGCGCATCATCGACTGGCTGATCGACGAGTTCCGCAAGGACCAGGGGATCGACCTGAAGCAGGACCGCATGGCCCTGCAGCGCCTCAAAGAGTCGGCGGAGAAGGCCAAGGTGGAGCTTTCCAGCGCCCAGCAGACGGAGATCAACCTGCCGTTCATCACCGCCGACGCTTCCGGCCCCAAGCACCTCACCATCAACCTCTCGCGCTCCAAGCTGGAGCAGCTGGTGGGAGACCTTGTGGAGCGCAGCCTGGGCCCGGTGCGCCAGGCCCTGGAAGACGCCAAGGTGACGGCGGACCAGATCGGCGAGGTCATCATGGTCGGCGGCCAGACCCGCATGCCGCTGGTCACGGAGACCGTCAAGAAGTTCTTCGGCAAGGAGCCGCACAAGGGCGTCAACCCCGACGAGGTTGTCGCGGTCGGTGCGGCAATCCAGGCCGGCGTCCTCAAGGGTGAGGTGCGCGAGGTTCTGCTGCTGGACGTCACGCCGTTGACCCTTGGCATCGAGACCCTGGGCGGCGTCGCGACGCCGATCATCCCGCGCAACACCACGATTCCGACCTCCAGGACCCAGACGTTCTCGACAGCGGCCGATACGCAGACCTCAGTCGAAATCCACGTGCTGCAGGGAGAGCGCGCCATGGCGGCCGACAACAAGCCGCTCGGGCGCTTCGTGCTGGACGGCATCCTGCCAGCGCCTCGCGGCGTGCCGCAGATCGAGGTGACGTTCGATATCGACGCCAATGGCATCCTGCACGTCTCCGCGCGCGACAAGGGGACCGGCCGCGAGCAGAAGATCACCATCCAGGCCGGCACCGGCCTCTCGCAGGACGAGATCGAGCGTATGAAGCGCGACGCCGAGCTGCACGCCGAGGAAGACAAGCGCCACCGCGACGACATCGAGCTGCGCAACCAGGCCGACACGCTGGCCTACAGCGCCGAGAAGACGGTGCGCGAGGCCGGCGAGAACATCCCCGCCGAGATTCGCAGCGACATCGAGGACAACGTCCGCAAGGTGCGCGAGGCGCTGGACGGCGAGGACGACGGCGCCGTCCGCACGGCGATGAACAACCTCTCGGAGGCGCTGCAGCGCGCCGGCTCCGCAGTCTATGGCCAGCCCGGCCCGGAGCCGGAGGTCGAGGGCGAAGAGCGCCCCGGCGAGGAAGGCACCGTGGAGGGCGAGTACCGGGAGGTCTAAGCCAATACGACAGGTGTAGGGGCGATTGGCCAATCGCCCGGGGGGCGGTCATATGACCGCCCCCCTTGCTTACCAAAGAATTCCCCGCCTACACTTTCACCATGGACGATCTGACTTGGACAACGGAATTTTTGACTGCAATCGCACCAGATGGTGCCATTTTGAGTCTGGTGCCGCTTCTCCAACTTGATGAAGCGCACTGGTTTAAGAGCAGCCATAGAGCGCAGAGTGATTAGCGTTGGCGTCTGCCGTGAGGATTGTCCTCGCAGACGTCGATGGTCAGTTGCCACTCATGACGAGTTTCTGACTCCAGCTGGCCAGCACCGGCATCTATTCAGTCTTTCCCAGTCCACAACGGCTCGGATGAACCGCGAGTACCTTCCGCATATCGCCGCGGTGGCCCGCGCGATACTGGACTTTGGATTCAGAGACGACCGATTTTCGCTCTCTCTCTACCGCACCTTTAAGGCCGACTATGTGACTAAGAAACGAGGCCAATCCTATGAGACAGACGCGGAGTTCTATGCTGAAGATGGCTCCGTCGAGCTTCACATAGAGGCTAAAAGGGCGCCCCTAGCGATCAGCCGAATTGTTAAGGACATCAACGAATCGGGCACCTTCAACGATCTGCCGTTGGGTTCCAAGAAGGAACTCGAATACGTACTAGATGTGGCGCCGAGACATCTCTGGTTAGTTGCACCGGGTTCAGTTGATCCCAACGAATACGTTTACGCCCTCGAGTTAAATGGACTACAAGCACGTTTTCGCCGCCTAGACGGCTT